>JANLQZ010000771.1:0-1868 GCA_031368125.1 Betaproteobacteria bacterium | reverse complement strand
GAGTGCGACGAGGAGCCCAGGATGCCGAGGTCGTACGGATTGCCGCGAAACATGTCCTTGGCCTTGAGTGCGTTCACCAGCAGCGCACCGGTCTTCTCGGCCAGTTGCTCGATCGCCTCGCGCGCGCCGGCACGCCAGGCTCCGGCGCCGGCCAGTATCAGCGGCCGGCGGCTGGCGCGCAGCACCGATACGGCCATCGCGACCGAGGCCGGGCGGGCCGGCAGCGGTGGCGGCCTGGGCGACAGCCGGACCGGGGACGGGCCGTCGGCGATGTCGGTATATCCGACCTGGACGTCGGTGGGCAGCATCAGTGCGGCGGTCTTGCCCAGCGAGGCCTCGGCCACCGCGTCGGCCAGCGCCTGGCGGGCCGCGTCGGCGCTGGTCGGCACGAAGGTGGCGATGCCGCAGGCGCGCACCACGGTGGCGGCAGGAAAGGCCTTGAGGTCCGGGCCCAGCGGGTTGACAGCGCCGCGGGCCAGCGGCGCATCGCCGCTGATGACCAGCACCGGCAGGCCGGACTTGGCAGCCGAGATCGTGCCGTGCATGGCGTTGGCCATGGCCGGCCCCCGACCGATCAGGGCTACGCCGAGCTTGCCGCTGGCGGCGGCGTAACCCACCGCCATCATCACGGCGTTGGTTTCGTGGCGCGCGCCGATAAAACGCACGCCGATGGCGTCCAGCGTGGCAACCAGCTGGCAGATGTCGTCGCTCATCAGGCCGAATACGGAATCGACGCCCAGCCCCTGGATGTCCTCGGCAAGAATTTGGTAGACGGGAATGGTGCGCATCGATCTGTCTCGGGTGGGCAGGCACGCGGAAAAAGCGTCGCAGCGGCTTGTTCCTGTCGCCTGTTTATATTGGAGAGCGGTTTTTTGTATATATTATGACCATTCCAAATACTATGCGCACCCGTTCCGCAGTTCCAGCAGGAGACCCTGAAATGACCCAGCGCCAGAACGAAGACCGCGTGCAGATCCACCACACGATGGCGGTGTACTGCAACAGTGTCGACAGCGGCGACGTCGACGGCGTGCTGTCGGCCTTCACCGAAGACGCGCAGCTCGAACTCTCCAGCGGGACGAAGGTGCGCGGCATGGCGGCCATCCGCGCCTTCTATCTGCCGGTCATCGGTCCGGACCGGCCCGACCGCGCTGCGGGCGAGCCGATTCCCCTGTTGCGCCACAACCTGACCACCTCGCGCGTGGAGTTCATCGACGACAACACGGCACAGGGCTGGACCTATTTCATGACGCTCACCAGGCATGGCCTGGATCACGCCGGCCGGTATGTCGACCGGTTGGTGCGCCAGGGAGGGCGCTGGCTGCTGGACGACCGGCGCATCCTGGTGGAGTGGTATGGCAGCCCGTCCTGGTACCAACAGGTGCGACTGAAGGCCGGGGCGGCGACACGCTGAGCGCAGGACGCTGCGGATGCACAGCAAGATCCCGGACCACATACCGCCCGAACTGGTGGTGGACTTCGACCGATTCAACGCGCCGCAACTCAAGCGCTGCCCGCATCAGGCCGTGACCGACCTGTTTCGCGGCGGACCGGACATCTTCTACACGCCGGGTGACCGCGGCCACTGGGTCGTGACCCGTGCGGCGGATGCGCGCGACATGCTGCGCCAGCCGGACAAGTTCTCCAGCGACCCACGCTACAACGTGGCCAATGCGCGCAACCCGCGCACGCTGCCCAACCAGTCTGACCCGCCCGAGCACACCGATCTGCGCCGCATCGTCAACCCCTACTTCTCGCCCGCCGGGGTGCAGAAGATGGAGCCCGATATCCGCCGGCTCGCGCGTACCCTGATCGACGGGGTGGCGGCGCGCGGCAGCTGCGAGTTCGTGACCGAGATCGCGCAGCGT
>JANLQZ010000767.1:0-3741 GCA_031368125.1 Betaproteobacteria bacterium | reverse complement strand
CCTGATGACCACCGTACACGCCACCACCGCCACCCAAAAGACCGTCGACGGCCCCAGCAACAAGGACTGGCGCGGCGGGCGCGGCATTCTGGAGAACATCATCCCCAGCAGCACCGGCGCCGCCAAGGCCGTTGGCGTGGTCATCCCCGAACTGAAAAAAAAGCTCACCGGTATGAGCTTTCGCGTCCCCACCTCCGACGTGTCGGTCGTGGATCTGACCTGCGAATTAACCAAGGAAGCTACGCTCAAAGAGATCTGTGCCGAGATGAAGGCGCAAAGCGAAGGCGCCCTGAAAGGCATCCTCGGCTACACCGAAGACAAGGTCGTGGCGACCGACTTCCGCGGCGATGTCCGCACCTCGATCTTTGATGCCGATGCTTCCATTGCACTGGACAGCACCTTTGTGAAGATCGTTGCCTGGTACGACAACGAATGGGGCTACTCGAACAAGTGCCTGGAGATGGTGCGGGTGGTGGCGAAGTAAGCCGCATCGCTTCCCCTGATAAAAGCGCCTTCGGGCGCTTTTTTTATTTGATCCGGCGACCACTACCGAGTCTGAGCCGCCGATCAAGGCAAGTCCGACAGGCTCATGGTCTGCTGAACTTCGGTCTTGTCTTCGGCTTGGTACTTTTCGCTTCTTCGCTCCGCTAAACACCTGTTGTCATCGACCAGATAGCAACTAAAACCCTTGTCTTGAACGCAAGGACACGCTGTGCAGCGTGTGCCTTCTCCGGCAACTTAACCCCGCGCAGAACATGGGTGACTGAATTGCATCGGCACCCCGATCTATTGTTGACTAAACTAGTCAACTATTAGATAACATGCGAAAGGTACCCAGCAATGGCAATCACTTTGACTGAAAAAGCAGCGAAAAAAATTCAGACGCAGCTCGCAAAGAACGGCGGCGGAATTGGTTTGCGCCTGGGCATAAAAAAAGTCGGCTGTTCTGGCTATGCCTACACATTCAACTACGCCGCCGAAGCGCTTGCTGGCGACCAGGTCTTCGAGTCGCTCAACACGATGCTGGTGGTTGATGCCGCCAGCCTGCCATTGATCGATGGCTCACACCTTGATTTCGTCAAGGACGGATTCAATGAAAGTTTCAAGTTCGACAACCCCAATGCCGAGAGCGAATGCGGTTGTGGCGAGAGCTTCAATCTGAAAAAAGCAAACAAAATTTCGCTGTAAAGACCCACCGGGGACGCGCATGAGCGTGGTCTTGAAAATAACCAGAGGTAAGTTCAATGAGTGCAGTACTGCAAAACCTGGTCAACCAACCCTACAAGCACGGGTTCGTCACCGACATCGAATCGGAGGTCGCGCCGAAGGGCCTCAATGAAGACATCATTCGCCTGATTTCGAGCAAGAAAAAAGAGCCCGGGTGGCTGCTCGAATTTCGCCTCAAGTCCTACCAGGCATGGCTCAAGATGACGGAGCCCGAGTGGCAAAACTGTCACCACCCGAAGATCGATTATCAGGCGATCAGTTATTACGCCGCGCCCAAGATCAAAGCCAAGTTAAACAGCCTGGACGAAGTCGATCCTGAGTTGCTGCGAACCTTCGAGAAGCTTGGCGTTCCCCTGCACGAGCGCATGGCGCTGGCGGGCGTTGCGGTCGATGTGATTTTTGACAGTGTCTCGGTCGCCACTACCTACAAACACAAGCTGGCCGAAGTCGGCGTCATTTTCTGTTCAATGTCGGAAGCTGTGCTGGAGCATCCCGAGCTGGTGCAGAAGTATCTGGGCACCGTGGTGCCCACCGGCGACAACTTTTACGCCGCGCTCAACTCGGCAGTATTTACCGACGGCTCGTTTTGCTTTATCCCCAAAGGCGTCAAGTGCCCGATGGATTTGTCGACCTATTTCCGTATCAACACCGAGGAGTCAGGGCAATTCGAACGCACGCTGATCATCGCCGAGGAAGGGGCGTCCGTATCCTATCTGGAAGGTTGTACCGCGCCGGCGTTCAGCACCAATCAGCTGCATGCGGCGGTGGTCGAACTGGTCGCGCTGGACAACGCCGACATCAAATATTCAACAGTGCAGAACTGGTATGCGGGCGACGAAAACGGTGTGGGCGGCATTTACAACTTTGTCACCAAGCGTGGCCTGGCCAAAGGTGTCAACGCGCGTATTTCCTGGACCCAGGTCGAAACCGGTGCGGCAATTACCTGGAAGTATCCGTCGGTGGTTTTGCTGGGTGACAACTCGATTGGTGAGTTCTATTCGGTCGCGGTGACCAACAACTACCAGCAAGCCGACACCGGCACCAAGATGATTCACATTGGGAAAAATACGCGGAGCACGATTGTCAGCAAAGGCATTTCCGCCGGCAAGTCGAACAACAGCTACCGCGGGCTGGTCAAGATTGCAGCTGGCGCCACTGGTGCGCGCAATTACTCACAGTGCGACTCGATGCTGATTGGCGAAGAGTGCGGCGCCAATACCTTCCCTTATATCCAGGTACTCAACAACAGCGCCCAGGTTGAGCACGAGGCATCAACCTCGAAGATCGGTGAAGACCAGATGTTCTATTTTGCCCAGCGCGGCGTCGATGCCGAGGCAGCGGTGTCGATGATCATCAATGGCTTCTGCAAAGACGTATTCCAGCAATTGCCGCTGGAGTTCGCGGTCGAGGCGACCAACCTCCTCAGTTTCAAACTCGAAGGAAGTGTCGGATGATTTACCCGAACAGCAAAGTATTACTCGAAGTGCGTGGACTGTGCGCAAGCGTGAATGGCGTCGAAATTCTGAAGGACCTTGACTTTACGGTCAGGAGTGGTGAAGTCCACGCCATCATGGGCCAGAACGGATCGGGCAAAAGCACTTTCGCCAAAGTACTCGCGGGTCACCCTGCCTATGAAGTTACGGGCGGTACCGTGCTGCTGGAAGGCCGGAACCTGTTCGAGCTGAAACCTGAAGAACGAGCGCAAGCCGGCTTTTTCCTGGCCTTTCAGTACCCGATAGAGATACCCGGCGTCGTCAACAGCCAGTTCCTGCGCCTGACGTACAACACGCATCAAAAACAGCGTGGCAAGGAAGAACTCGACCCGCTTGAGTTTGACGACTTCGTGCGCGACAAGATGAAGCTGCTGGAAATGAACCCCGATTTTCTGGACCGTAGCGTCAATGAAGGTTTCTCCGGTGGCGAAAAGAAACGCAACGAAATATTGCAGATGGCGTTGCTCGAACCACGTCTGGCCATCCTTGATGAGACCGATTCCGGCCTTGATATCGACGCGCTCAGAATCGTTACCCACGGCGTCAACCAGCTCACCACCAAAGACAACGCGATGGTGATGGTGACGCATTATCAGCGTCTGTTGAACTACATCGTGCCCGATTACGTGCACGTGATGGATGCCGGCCGCATCATCAAGACCGGCGGCAAGGCGTTGGCGCTTGAGCTTGAGTCGCGCGGCTACGAGTGGGTCAGCGCCGAGTACAAGACCACTGTGGGTGCGACTGTATGAGCGAAACCACCGCGCCAGCCCCGTTGATTGCCGGGCGTTATCTCGAAAGCCTGCTGGCAGGACAGCCGCAGCGCGCGGCGAGTCCCCTGGCGTGGCTCAAGGCGCTACGCGCGGAGGCGGTCGAGCGCTTGGGCGCGCTGAGGCTGCCCACCACGCGTGACGAGGAGTGGCGTTTTACCGATATTTCCCTGCTCGGCAAGACGTCGTTTGCGTCAGCGCTCAGTGCCACTTATCTCGAACCGGCCCAGGTTGCTCACTTTTTTATTGAA
>JANLQZ010000747.1:0-2578 GCA_031368125.1 Betaproteobacteria bacterium | reverse complement strand
GTCGGCGTTCGAGTCCTTCATCGTGAAGATGACGTTGTCGCCGTCGCGCGTGACGGAGTCGACACCACGCATGATGCCCAGGGCGCCGGATTTGGTGTTGGGCCCGCTGTGGCGCTGCATCGTGGCCACCACGTCGTCGGGTGTCATCTCCTTGCCGTTGTGGAACTGCACGCCCTTGCGGATCTTGAAGATCCAGGCCTTGGCGTCCGGCGAGGAGCGCCATTCGGTGGCGAGGTAGGGGCGCAGCTGCCCGGTCGGTGACAAACGCACCAGCTCTTCGCCCCACATGCGGTTGACGTGGAACGTCACCTGGTTGGCCGCCAGCGCCGGGTCCAGGCTGTCGGTGGCGGCACCCCCCTGCAGGCCGATCTTCAGGGTGCCGCCCTTGCGCGGGCCGGCCGCCTGCGCCGCACTCGACAGCAGTGCATTCGCCGCCGTGGCCGAGAGGCCCAATGCCGCCGCGCGGCCCAGGAAATCGCGCCGGGAACCACGCCCCAATGCGACCTGTTGGCTCAAATACTGTAATTCTTGCGACATGGTTCAGTCTCCGGTTGGTTGCAGCGTAGCCTGCGGAAATGGATCGAACCAGTATAGGGACCGGGCCGGGGATTTTCGCTCGGGGTAAGTACCGATAAGCACGGTCGTGCAGCGTCAAGCGCGGGTCGCTGCCGGTCAATCGCGACCGGTCAATGCATCCGTGCGTCGCCTTCGGACGCAATGTTGTCGCCGAGAAAATCGAGCAACTGGCGCACCGCCGGCACGAGGCCGCGGCGCGACGGAAACACGGCGTGGAAGATGCCCGGCGCGGGGGCCCAGCCGGGCAGGATGGTGAGCAGTTCGCCACGCAGCAATTCCTCCTGGCACATGTAGTCCGGGATGATGCAGATGCCGGTGCCACCCAGCACCGCGTACTTGAGCGCCAGCAGGTCGTCGGCGATATAACGAGGCTGGTGTGTCAGCGTGAAGGAGTTGTTGGCCGGCCCGAGCAGCTGCCAACTGGCGCGGCCGTCTTGCGCCGACATGCTCACGGTGTCCATGCGCTGCAAGTCCTGCGGCGTGGTGGGCACGCCCTGGCGGGCCAACTGCAGCGGGCTGGCAACCAGCAACGGCTGGGTGCGACCGAAATTCCTGACCACCAGGCTGCCGCTGTCGTCGAGGGTTGGCCGCACGCGCAGGGCCAGGTCGAAGCCTTCCTCGACCAGGTCGACCACCCGGTTGCTGATGCGCAGGTCGATCGCCACCAGCGGGTGCAGCGCCAGAAAACGCGGCAGCAACGGGCCGATGGTGGTCTGCGCCAGCGTGACCGGGCAGGCGATCCGGATCGTGCCGCGGGGCTCGGTCTGCGCCTGGGCCACCGCCTGCGCGGCCGCCTGCGCTTCTTCGCGCATGGCGACGCAATGCCGGTGGTACAACTCGCCCACCGCGGTGACCGACAACTTGCGCGTGGTGCGTTGCAACAGGCGCACGCCCAGGCGTGTTTCGAGTTCGGCGACACGGCGCGACAAGCGCGACTTGGGAAGGCCCAGCGCCCGGCCAGCGGCCGCGAAACTGCCCCTGTCCACCACCTCGGCGAAATACCACATGTCGTTCAGGTCTTGCATACAGCGTCTCCATTGTCCTATTGGCAGGACAATCTAACGCGAATTCGCATACTTATCAACCAATCGACCCGAAGTTAGTATCTATCCATGGCTGAACCCACGACATTTCCGGACCCAAGCGGTATTGACGCGTAGCCAGATTCTTCTTCAACCTTTCCGGAAAAATGAACATGCAACTGCTCCATATCGATTCCAGCATCCTTGCGGCCAATTCGGTGTCGCGGCAACTGACGAAGAGCATCGTCACCCAATGGCGCACCAGCCATCTGGGCACGGTCGTGGACTACCTGGACCTGGCCGTCGACGGACCCAGCCACCTTTCGGCCGATTCGCTCGGCTTTCGCATGCCTGCCAACGGCGCAGACATCACCGACACCCAACGGCGCGAGAACGCGATTTCGGAAGACCTGGTCAGCCGTTTCCTGGCGGCCGACGTGGTGGTGGTGGGCGCCCCGCTGTACAACTTCACGATTCCGAGCCAGCTCAAGTCGTGGATCGACCGCATCGCGCAGGTCGGGCGCACATTCACCTACACCGACAAGGGGCCCAAAGGCCTGGCCAGCGGCAAGACCGTGGTCGTTGCGTCCACCCGCGGCGGTGTCTATTCGACCAGCGAGGGTGGTCGGGCCATGGAGCACCAGGAAAGTTACCTGCAGACCATGTTCGGGTTCATGGGCATCACCGACGTGCGATTTGTGCGCGCCGAAGGTGTGGCCATGGGTGAAGGCCCCAAGGCGCAGGCCCTGGCCGCGGCGCAACTCGACATCGTGGCCCTGTCGGGCGTGCCGGCGAACCAGCCGACGGTGGTGCAGGCGGCCTGAGCGCGCTGTTGCCCACCTGCCGCCCGGTGTCGCGCGGCGTCAGAACTTCGGCGGCAGCACCGGCAGCGAACTCGACAGGCCACCGTCCACCGCCAGCGCCTGGCCGTTGACGTACGACGCTTCGTCGGACGCCAGGAACAGCGCGGCATGCGCGAT
>JANLQZ010000741.1:0-3669 GCA_031368125.1 Betaproteobacteria bacterium | reverse complement strand
CCGTCCCGAGTGATGTCAGCGACCATGAGGCGTGGGATCGGGCCTCCAAAAAAATCCGGATCGCCCTGAGGGCGCGGCGAGCTTCCGCGAACGATGGTACTGATCGCTCCGATTTCCACGGTCAGCCAGTCGGGGTGGATTGAAATATGCGGATGATAGTGATCAATGACGGCACGGGCGCCGCTGACAACTTTCTGGTAATCCTCGATCTCCGCCACGATCTCCTTCTGCACCTCCAGCGGCGGCAGTGGGACTTGAAGTTCAGCGAACGATGACCACCCGATACGCGGAAGCTGCGCGCCTTTCAGTTGCCCCATGACGGCATTATTGAATCGTGCGCTTCGGAACAGGGAAGCATAGAACGCCGGGTCGGCCATTCCCTCTACGGCCTTGATGACGAAAATGTCGGTCGAGCAGATGCCCTTTCGGTCGGCAAGCCAGACCTTGTTCAGATTTGGCCGGAGCTTTCCATAAAGGATTTCGCGCGGCATGAAGACATTCTTCAAACTCTTGATATCAGCGGGATTCTCAGCGACCACGTCCCCCTCAATCTCTCCGGTATTCTGAGTGATGTTTTCAAGACCTAGATAAGTAACCGAACGGTCAAGAGACTCCGGATGAACAGTTTTGTCTCCCTTTCGGAAGATGGTGCCCACTGGAATGAAAGGCCACCGTGAGATCGCTATGACGCCATCCCGATATCGCTCGCCGCTGAGAATGTAGTCGCCATTCGCGCCAATCCGTTCTTTCGGTACGATCTGGGCGGTGGACGTGCCGGGAATAGTGGATTTTGTGAACGATTTGGAGCGCAAAGCTTGAAGGTACGCTGCCAGTTCGCCTTTCACTTGCGGTATGTCATTCTTCTCAATAGCGCGGCGCTGGGCGCCGAGACTGAAGCCATCACTCTCCACTTTAAAGAATCCGACCGTGTCGCTCTGCCGAGCCAATGACTTGTCGAGCAACAGGATCGAGGTCTTGACGCCCGAGTACGGGTTAAAAACCCCGGCCGGCAGTGAGACAATCGCGACGAGATAGTCTTCCACCAGCATCTTGCGCAATTTCTTGTAAGCCGTCTGGCTTTGAAAGATCACCCCCTCTGGCACGATGATGGCGGCCCGACCCTTGGGTGTCAGATGCTCGGCCATGTAGTCCACAAACAATACTTCGCTGCGTTTGGACTGCACCGAGAATCGGTTGTGCGGCTTGATCCCACCCTTGGGCGACATGAACGGCGGATTGGCCAGGATCACATCGGCGCATTCATGCCAACGGTCCTGGCTGGTGAGGCTGTCGTATTCGAAGATGTGCGGATCAGCAAAACCGTGCAGATACAGATTCACCAGTGACAACCGCACCATGTCGGGCGAAATGTCATAGCCTTTGAAGTTTTGCGCTAACCGCCATTTTTCATTCGGCGTCAACAGCCCGTTGCCGTGGGCGTCGGTATTGGCCTTGACGATGTGCTTGTATGACGAGATCAGGAAGCCGGCGGTACCGCAGGCCGGGTCCAGCACGGTCTCGGCCTTCTTGGGGTCCATCACCGCCACCATGAAGTCAATGATGTGGCGCGGCGTGCGGAACTGGCCGGCATCACCCTGCGAGCCTAGCACCGAGAGCAAGTACTCAAAAGCGTCGCCCAGCCGCTCAGAATGATCGTAAGTAAACTCGTCGATGATCTTCAGGAAGGCGCGCAGGGTTTCCGGGTCACGGTAGGGCAAATAAGCATTCTTGAAAATATCGCGGAACAGCGGCGGGATGCCCGGGTTCTCCGGCATCTTGGCAATCGCCTCGGCGTAGAGATTCAAGGTCTCGTGCCCACCCAGGCCTGAGCGCATCAGCTTGGCCCAACCGTAACGGGCATAGGCACCAGCAAAGAACTTGCGCAGCCCGCCCAATTCCTCGGCATCGGCGTCCATGTCATCCATGAACTTGTAGATCAGCGCGATGGTGATCTGCTCGACCTGGCTTTTCGGGTCGGGCACCTTGCCCACCAGGATGTCGCGGGCCGTGTCGATGCGGCGTTTGGTATCGGTGTCGAGCATGGTTGTCTTTGTTCTGATGCTTTATGCGGAAAACTGGTTCAGCGACACATAGTCTTTGACGTACTCGGGCACCAACGCCCGGTACCTGGCCGGCACGGCCTTGAAGTCGCGGGTCGAAAACATCGGGTGGGTCGCAAGCACGGTGTAGTCCTTGCTATCGATGATCCCGCGTACCTGGTCGCTGGTGACGTAGGCCTTGAAGTAGGTCTTGATGGCCGGCACGGCAATCGCGTCTTCGGGCTTGGCGTCGGCGACGAACTTCGAAAATTCTTCTTCCAGCAGTTCGTCCCTGGACTTGAAGCGTGGGATCAAGCCAAAGACCTTTTCCAGGATTTCGCGCAGCGTCAGGCGCCGGTCCACCGCTGCGGCCTTGCGCAGTTTGGCCAGTGTGTAGAACTCGTCGGGCTTGTCGAAGACCTCCCGGTTCACGTAATCGATGACCTGATCCCACTGGCCTGCCTCGACGGCCTTGGCGATGGTCTGGTCGGCACGCACCGTGTCTTCGAATCTGGCGAAGAACATGCGGTCGATCTTCATGCCCTGGGCGGTGATTTCCTCGACGCGCATCGATTCGAGGATGTCGTCGCCCAGGTGTTCATGGGTCAGGCCAGGGGGCGGTGGCGGCGGGTTGGGGCCTTGCCGTTTGCCGCTGGCCGGCTTGGGCAGCGGCAGCACCTGGTCGTACTTGAACTCGGTCTCAAAGTACTCACACGAGGCGAAGAAGTCGAACAGCTTGAATGTGGTCTTGGCCGGCTGGGTGACGCTGTCCTTCAGGGCTTCATCAAATAGTTCGTCAAGAAAGCTGTGGGTGCGGGTGCCGCGCCCCTTGATCTGGATGAAGTCGGTGGGCGAAAAGATGGGACGAAACAACGCGAGGTTGAGAATGTCGGTGCAGTCGTAACCCGTGGTCATCATGCCGACGGTGACGCACACGCGGGCCTTGCTGGTTTTGTAGGCGGCGATGAAGTTGCCCGACCCCAGCAGATTGTTGTTGGCGAAGTTGATGGTGAACTGCTGGGCGTTGGCAATCTGCGACGTCACCTGCACCGCGAAGTCAGACTGATACTTGGCCGGGAACATGCGGTCGGCCATATGGTTGAGGATCTGCACCAGCTTGGCGGCGTGGTTCTGGCTCACCGCGAAGACCAATGATTTGCCGATCTCACCGCTGACCGGGTCGCGCAGCGCGTTTTCCAGAAAGGTCTTGCAGAGCAGCTGATTGGTGGCGTCGGCAAAGAAGCGTTTCTCGAACTCGGGTTGCTTGAAGGCTTGTTGCTGGTCTTCGCCCGTGTTGTCGGTGAAGGTGACGACGAAGCCTTCCTTCGAAAGCAACTCGGTGGTGATCTCGGTGCGGGCATCCACCACGGTCGGGTTGATCAGGAAGCCATCCTTCACGCCGTCGAGCAGTGAGTAGCGAAACGTAGGCTGGCTGTCTTCGCAGCCGAAGGTGCGGTAGGTGTCCAGCAACAGCCGGCGCTCAGCTTCGCGGGGGTCGCGGCTGGTGGGCTTGCTGGTGTCAAAGCGCTTGAGGTAGTCGCGCGGAGTCGCCGTCAGGCCCAGCTTGTAGCCGATGAAGTAGTTAAACACCGCGCGGGCGTTGCCGCCGATGGAGCGGTGCGCTTCGTCG
>JANLQZ010000736.1:0-6520 GCA_031368125.1 Betaproteobacteria bacterium | reverse complement strand
CGCCTATCGGGCGCTGGTGTCCCAGGCCGACCTCCCGGCAGCGCTGCGCAGCCAGCACATCACGGTCTGGCTCGGCCCCGACCTGCATCTGGTCCAGTACCCGGTGCGCTGCGGCGAGTGGCTCAATGTGGTGGGTATCGTGAACAGCGGCGTGGCGGTGCCGCCGCAGGGTGTCGACGGGGCCGACGGATGGGACTTGTCTGCCGACGCCGCCACCCTGCGCGGTGTTTTGGCCGGCAGCTGCGCGCCGCTGCAGGATCTGGTGCAGGCGATCACGCACTGGGGCATGTGGGTCCTGTGCGACCGCCCACCGATGACCGGAGCGCACCAGCACGGGCACGGCCGTGTGGCGCTGCTCGGCGACGCAGCGCACCCGATGCGGCCCTACCTGGCGCAGGGGGCCGGCATGGCGATCGAGGATGCGGCCGAACTGGGCCGGGTGCTTGCCGGCGACCACGCGGACGTGGCGACGGCGCTGCGTTACTACGCCGGCCGGCGCTGGGAGCGCAACCGCCGGGTGCAGGCGCGTGCCATCCGCAACGGCCAGATCTTCCATGCGCGCGGGCTGGTGCGTGCCGGGCGCGACGCGTCGCTGCGGCTGCTGGGGGAACGTTTGCTGGATCTGCCGTGGCTGTACCGCGGGTGACAGCAGCGGTTGGACACGCCGGCCCGGCGACCTTGGCATTCGTGTCGGATCAACCCGCAGACCGATCAGGAGACAAGCATGGCGGCTCGGCATTCGCAACGGATGGTTTTGGGTACGGCGGTGGCATTGCTGGCGCTGCTGGCCGGCTGTGCCAGTGCGCCGGCCAGTGACGCCGATCGCGCCAAACTCCAGCGCACCCAGCACATCGTCGTCATCTACGCCGAGAACCACAGCTTCGACAACCTGTTCGCCGCCATGTCGCAGGTCGGCGGCTGGAGTATGGGCCACTATGACGGAAGCCAGTTCCTGCTCTGGCAGTGGGCCAGGGATACACACTGGCCGACAACTTCGTCCAGGGCGCGTTTGGCGGCTCGTTCCTGAACCACCAGTGGCTGGTCTGCGCCTGCACCCCGCAGTTTCCCAATGCGCCGGACACGATGCGGGTGCGGCTCGACGGGTCCGGCAAACTGGTGAAGAGACCCGGGTCGCCGTCGGCCAAAGGCATCGGCTGGGCCTGGTATGCGGGTGGCTGGAACGAGGCCGTGGCCGACGGCATTCAGTCGCCCGAGATCGCGCGCCACGTGATCTACCACCGCGACCCGAAGTCGCCTAACTTCCAGGCGCACCACCAGCCGTTCAACTACTTTGCGCGTTTCGCCCCCGGCACGGCGGACCGGGCCAGACACCTCAGGGACGGGGGCGATCTGATGGCCGATATTGCGGCCGGCAAACTGCCCGCCGTGTCGTTCTACAAGCCGGCCGGACGCGACACCCAGCACCCGTCGTATACCGACATCATGAGCGGCGACACGCATATTGCCGGTGTGCTGGAAAGGTTGCGCGCGAGCCCGCAATGGAAAGACATGCTGGTGGTCGTGACCTACGACGAGAACGGCGGCTACTGGGACCACGTGCCGCCGCCCAGCGGCCCGGGCTGGGGTGACCGCTGGGGGCCCGGCACGCGCGTGCCGGCGATCATCATCGGGCCGAACGTCAAGCGCGGCCATATCGACTCCACCCGCTACGACACCACGTCGATCCTCAAGTTGATAACGCAGCGTTTCGGTCTTGAAGCATTGCCTGGCGTGCGTGCCAATGCCGGCAACCTGGCCGCGGCGCTGCAATGACCGGCTGCCGGCTGCAACGCAGGTCGATGCCGCGCCGCCCGGGCTGTCGCTGTAGTTTTTGCGGACTCGGCCGATAACAGTTGGAAGCAGGATTGGCGGGCGCCACCACCTCCGGCACATGGCGCGGGCGCGCTGACTCGGCCCGCTGGTTGCCGGCAAGGTGTTGTGGCCGCCGGGCCGGTCCTGCGGCGCGATGGTGGTTCGTGGACTGGGGGCTGGATGCCCGGAGGTGGAATATGCGCAGTATCGCCACGGTGTTCTTGCTGCTGTTCTGGTCGGCGTGGGCCAGCGCGCAGGGCATACCGACGGTCGACCAATGGATCGGCATATTCCAGGAGGTCCATCGCCACCCGCTGTTCAGCGATCTGAAAATAACCTATGCCAAGGCGCCGGCCGAGAACGTCGGTTACTCGCCGGTGGGCGTGATTCCGCGCGAGGGCCTCGATTGCGTGGTGGTGGTATCGGAAGGCGCCAACCCGAAGATGGAGCGCATGATGCGGCTGACCGACTCGCCGCACAGCACACGCGTGTTCCTGCTGGCGATCGCGGCGCACGAGTTCGGGCACTGCTTTCGCATCCGCAGCAAACATCTCTCGGCGCAGTTGTGGATCAACGTGATGGCCACCGCGGAAGGTAGCCCCGAGCGCCAGGCGCTCGAGCGGCGGGTGTCGATCGAAGAAGCTTATGCCGACGCCTATGCCTTTGCTTATGTGCAGAACGCGCACCGGGAGGCCTACGCCGACGTTTTCGGTGCGATGCGCAGCCTGCGCTACGAGCCGGCTTTCGCGACGCCGTTCTACCAGGTCGAGCCGCTGTACGAGCAGTTGGTCAACCGCGGGCTCGACATCACGCTGTCGCTGCACAACCAGGTGGAAATGGCCATGCAGCAGGCGAAGTTCAGCCTGGATTGAGCGGCCGCGTGCCCGGGCTCGCGGGTCGGACCTGCCGCGGCAGGACGGTCCCGGACCGGCTGTCGGCCCGGGCCGGCGGGAAACCCGTCACACTTGGAGCATGAAGCGCAACGGAGCTGGAAGGTGGCAGAGCCTGAGGCTGCACGGCGTTGCATTGACCGTGTTGGCGGCCATCGGCGCCGTCGCGCCATCGCCCGCGCAGACACCCCGCGGCGACGCCACATCGCGCTCGCACCAGGACGCGCCGGCGACGCCGCGCGCACAGGAATGCGAAGACGCCGCGCGCAACTACGAGGCGCAGCGCAACAGCGCCGCGCAAGCTGGCAGGGAACGCGACGCGACGCCGGCCACGCGGCAACTGCTGGAACTGCTGCAAGCCTGCTACGGCGGCGCCGGTCGCGTGATGGCGCCACCGCAACGCGCGGGTACCAACCCGCCACCGGCAGCCGCCACACCGCCCGCGCCGGCAGCGGCACCGGTCGTGCCCAGCGTGCCCAGCGTCGTCACGTTGTGCGACGCGGGCGGCTGCTGGGACAACCTCGGCCGGCGTTATCACGGAGCCGGGTCGGTCCTGTATGGTCCGGACGGCAAGACCTGCCTGCGCAGCGGCGACATGATCGAATGCCGCTGACCGGGCGCAGCGACCCAGGGGAACAGGACATGGCGAAACTTGGCCGGCGCAAGCTGATGGTGGCGGGTGCGGCGGCAGTGGCGGCGGCCGCCGCTGGCGCCTATTGGTTTGCGCGTCCGAAGCCGGCGCCGATCGGTTTTGAAATATCCCCGGACGAACTCGCGCGGGCACGGGTATTGCTCGCACGCCATCCTTCCATCGATGCCCATGCGCATCCGGGCCGGACCTTCGTCGACGGCGCCGAGCACCTGTCCGGACTGGTGTGGGTCTACGCCAAGCTGGGCAGCTTCGAGCAGAAGGCCATCGCCGACATGCGCGCCGGCGGGTTGACCGCGGCCGCGTTTGCGGCGGTGTCCGATTTCCAGGTGCTGGGTCTGCAGGGCGAAGGTCTGGCCACCGTGCGCGACTTCGAACCCGGCGAGGCCTGGGCCAGTTACCAGCGCCAGATCGGCCACCTGCAGGCGCTCTCGGCCAGGGGCTGGGTGCATCCGGTGCGCAGCGTTGGAGATTTCGCGGCTGCCAAGGCCGCCGGCAAGGTGGGCGCGTTGCTGAGCGTGGAGGGCGGCGACTTCCTGGAGGGCCGGGCCGAACGCGTGGCCCGGGCCTATGCCGACGGCGTGCGCTGCATCACGCTGATGCACTACCGCAACAACGAACTCGGCGACATCATCACCGGTGCGCCGGTGCACGGCAAACTCACCGACGCCGGTGTGGCCGTGGTCAAGGCCATGAACGCCGCCGGCATGTTGGTCGACGTTGCCCACGCGTCGGAAGCCACCGCGATGGGCGCCATTCGCGCGTCGTCGAAACCCGTCATCGCATCCCATGTCCATGTGAATGACGACAAGCTCACGCACCCGCGTTTCGTTTCATCCGGTCTGGCCCGGGCGGTTGCGCAGGCCGGCGGTGGCGTACTCGGAGCCTGGCCGGCGGGCATCGGCATCAGCGACCTCAAGGGTTTCGTGGACCGCACATTCGGGTTGATCGATGCTGTTGGCATCGACCACGTCTGCCTCGGGACCGACATGGACGCCAACTACAAACCGGTGTTCGACACCTATGCGAACCTGCCGCACTACGTGGCCGGCCTGTTGCAACGCGGCCTGCAGGAAGCCGAGGTGGCCAAGCTGATCGGCGGCAACTTCCTGCGCGTGTTCGCCGCGGCAGAGGCACGGTGAAGCCACCCGGCATCCGGGCATCACCCATCCGATGTCGTGGTGGGCGCGACCCGTCGGTTGTCGTCGCGGACACGATCCGGCATCCATGGATTCCGGGTCGGGCCCGCAATGACAACCAAAGCCAGCGGCGTGTGGCGCAAAGCCAGCGGCGGGCCGCGCAATGCCAGCGGTCAGCCCCACAACTGCGCCGCAACGCGTGTCGCGGCGCCTGCCCCAAGTGCTGGCTCGACGCGGGCGCTATTCGCAGTCCGCTCAGGTGATGACCCGCTCGGCGCGCAGCAACAGCGATTGCGGAACCTTAAGGCCCAGCGACCTTGCGGTCTTCATATTGATCACCAGATCGAACCGGGTGAGTTGCTCGACGGGCAAATCGGCCGGCTTGGCACCTTTGAGCAGCCGATCAACAAAACGACCTATTCCGGCAAGAATCTCTTGGGCCGTCCCGGTATAGGCCATCAGGCCGCCGTCGTCCACGATGTCAGGATACGAGTACATGTCCGGGATCCGTGCCGCTCGTGTGAAACGCAGGATTTGCTCGCGTTGCTGGTACAGCAGCGGATCGGGTGAAACGACCATCGCGTTCGGCTTTGCGGCGCGAACTGCTTCGAGCGCGCGTGTCATGTCGTCTGGGGAACGCACTTCCACCAAGTCGAGTGTCACGGCCAGCAGCATTTGCGCATAGACCTTTGCCTGCTCCCGGGCTGCGGCCAGGGCGGGGTCATGGCGCAGCAGAATCACGGCGCGCGGCATGGGCGGCACGACCTCCTGCAACAGTTGCAACTGCTTGAATCCCAACTCCAGCGGTACAGTGAATCCGGTCACGTTGCCACCCGGCCGTGCAAGGCTTTGCACCAACCCGGCCTCCACCGGCCCGGTGCTGCTCGTCATGATGATCGGAATCGTGGATGTGGCCTTGTGCGCAGCCAACGCCGAGACGTTCCCGCCGCCCGTGATGATGATGTCCACCTTGCGTGCGACGAGTTGTGCCGCGAGTTCGGGCAGACGGTCGGCATTGCCTTCAGCCGACAGGATGTCGAAGTGGATGCTGCTGCCTTCGACGTAGCCCAGGTCACGCAGACTGGAACGCATCCCGTCGATGATCGCAGCGATCGATGGCAGCGCTGCGAGGACAAGAATGCCCACGTGTGGTGTCTGCGCCTGTTTTTGGGCCAGCCCGGGCGCTGCCACCAAACCCAGCACCGAAGCAGCCAGTGCAGGCAACGCATGAACCGTGTCACGTCTGTTCATCCGATTCCCCTCGATAAATCTGCTGACTCGGCCGGGTGTACCGGGCACATAACGCACTTAGGCCTATTTCGACGGAAAGTGTAAGCCTCGAAAACCGCCGCCAGCAGGCTTGTCCGGGCAATTTCGTATTCGTCAGCGGGTCAGGGAATACGAGCCGCTACCATTGGTTATACCGTCGCAAAGCGGCCCCAACAATGAACGACCTCAGCGAAGACGACGTCAGTGTCAAATTCATCACCCCGGCGATCGTCATGGCCGGGTGGGATGAGGCCACGCAGATTCGACGCCAGGTGTCGTTCACGAAGGGCCGGATCATCGTGCGCGGCCGGCTGGTCAGCCGGGGCAAGGCCAAGAAGGCGGACTTCGTCCTGTACTGGCAACACATGCCCATCGCGTTGATCGAGGCCAAGAAGGGCAAGTTTGCCGCCGGCCACGGAATGCAGCAGGCGCTGGACTACGCCACCGCGCTGCAGGTGCCTTTCGTGTTTGCCAGCAATGGCAAGGGCTTCGTGTTGCACGACCGTACCGGCCTGCTGGTGCAGGGGGAGGCCGATCTGGCAATGGACGAGTTCCCCGCGCCAGACCTGCTGTGGGCCAAGTACCGCGAATGGAAGGGCCTGGACGCGACCCGGGAAGAGATCGTGCTGGAGCCGTATTACGACGACGGCAGCGGCAAGGAGCCGCGTTATTACCAGCGCAACGCCATCAACGCCGCGGTGGAGGCCATCGCCAAGGGGCAGGACCGCGTGCTGCTGGTGATGGCGACCGGCACCGGCAAG
>JANLQZ010000396.1:0-1792 GCA_031368125.1 Betaproteobacteria bacterium | reverse complement strand
GCCCACCTGGGCGGTGGCGCCCATCGGATCACCGGCACCATCGACGGCCAGTCGGCGTTGCAATGGGTGCGCGCGGCCGAGCAGGAGCTCGCCGCCATGGCCGAGGTGCGCATCATCCGCCGGGGCGTGGTGTTCGGTTGCCACGACCAGAATTTCCTGACCATCCGCGAGTCGCTGACCGACCACCTGCCGCTGGGCGAGCGCCGGGGCTTTCGCGAGCGGCTGTGGCGCGTGCGCGCGGCGCAGGTGGTGCTGGCCACCGGTGCGCACGAGCGCCCGATGGTGTTTGGCAACAACGACCTGCCGGGTGTGATGTTGTCCTCGGCGATGGCGGACTATGCCGAACTGTACGGTGTGCGGGTCGGGCAGCGTATCGTGCTGTTGACCAACAACGACAGTGCTTATGGCGACGCATTGGTGCTCAAGCGCGCCGGTGCCGAGGTCAGCGTGGTGGACGTACGCGGCGGCCAGTTGCCTGCTGGAAGCCGCGCACAACAGGCGCAGGACGGCGGGGTCACGATCCTGCGCGGTTACGCCCCGCTGCAGGCGCATGGCGGCGTCGGCGTGCGCAGCATCGACGTGCGCCAGCTGGTGGGCGGGCAGGCCAGCGGTGAACAACGCCGGCTCGATTGCGACGCGCTCGGCATGGCCGGCGGCTGGAACCCGGCCATCCACCTGTTTTCGCATTCGGGCGGACGCGCGCGCTGGGACGCGGGCCAGGTGTGTTTTGTTCCGGGACCGGTCATGCCCGCGCAGGCCAGCGTGGGTGCATGCAACGCCGTCTGGTCGCTGGCGCAGGCCCTGGCCGATGCCAGCCAGGCCGGAGCGGCGGCGGCGGTGGGCACCGGTTTTGCGGCAACGGCCACGCGGTTCGAGGTGGTCGAACCGGCGGCGGAGCCGATCAGCGCGTTCTGGATCGCCGAGACCGGCGAGCCGGTGTCGCGGCGTGCCAAGGCCTTTGTCGACTACCAGAACGACGTGGCCGCGAGCGACATCGAACTCGCGATCCGGGAGGGTTTCGAATCGATCGAACACATCAAGCGTTACACCGCGCTGGGTTTCGGCACCGACCAGGGCAAGCTGGGCAATATCAACGGCATGGCGCTGGCCGCGCGTGCCCTGGGCAAACCGATCGAGCAGGTCGGCACCACCACCTTTCGCCCCAACTACCTGCCGGTCAGTTTCGGCGCCTTCGCCGGCCTGGAGCGCGGCGACCTGTTCGACCCCGCGCGCCAGACCAGCGCCCACGCCTGCCATGTGGCAGCCGGCGCGCCGTTCGAGGACGTCGGCCAGTGGAAGCGCCCCTGGTACTTCCCCCGTCCCGGCGAGGACCTGCAGCAGGCCGTCAACCGAGAGTGCCTGGCGGTGCGCAACAGCGTGGGCATGCTCGATGCGTCGACGCTGGGCAAGATCGACATCCAGGGACCGGACGCGGCCAGGCTGCTCAACTGGGTCTATACCAACCCCTGGCTCAAGCTCGACGTGGGCAAATGCCGCTACGGCCTGATGCTGGACGAAAACGGCATGGTGTTCGACGACGGCGTCACGGCGCGCCTGGGCGAGAACCACTTTCTGATGACCACCACCACCGGCGGCGCGGCGCGCGTGCTGGGCTGGCTGGAGCGCTGGGTGCAGACCGAGTGGCCCGACATGCAGGTCTACATGACCAGCGTGACCGACCACTGGTCCACCTTCGCGGTGGTCGGCCCGAACAGCCGCGCCGTGGTGCAGAAGCTGTGCCAGGACGTCGACCTGTCCAACGCGGCGTTCCCGTTCATGAGCTGGCGCGAAG
>JANLQZ010000706.1:0-3914 GCA_031368125.1 Betaproteobacteria bacterium | reverse complement strand
ATGAGCGCCGCCGGGCCGTTCCCAAGGGCGAATTCCGCAATGCGCAGCATGGAGGATTCCTGATGAGCGCCGCGCCGGGCCACCCCCAAGCAAGCGCGCACCGCGGCACGCACAGCGAAGATACAGCAGTGACTACGCAGGCGCGCAAGGTCTCGGCGCTGCTTCCGGCCAGTGGCGCCGCACGGTCCACGCAGCAGCGCCTGGCCGGCAGCTTGCGGCAAGGCGAAGAGGCGTTGTCGCCGCGCATGTTGCGCCACAGGCTCATGGAGCTCAAAGCCGTAGTCGACCCCCAGGTGGGTGAAGTGGAGGGCGGCCTGCGCGCCAAGAACCTCGCCGACTGGTATGCGCGCGCCGACGCACGGCAGCGGCTCGACATGTGGCTGCTGATGAGCGAACAGTTCGTGGCCGATCCGCTGGTCGTGCGCCAGGCACAGACCCAGTACGCGGCTGCGGTCGGCACGGCGCACGAGGCTGCGGCGGAAGTGCTTTTTCGGCGCGCTACGGTGTCGCCGCGCCGGCGGCTGCTCCAGCGTTTCAGTGCCTTCTCCGACGGTATCCGGTTCCTGGTGGACATGCGCGCCGAGTTGCTGCCGCACCTCAAGTCCGACAAACGCCTGCAGGCCCTGGACGTCGAGATGGAGTACATGTTCTCGACCTGGTTCGACGTCGGTTTCCTGGAGCTGCGCCGCATCAGCTGGGACTCGCCCGCGTCCCTGATCGAGAAGCTGATCAAGTACGAAGCCGTGCACGACATCAAGAGCTGGAGCGATGTCAAGAACCGGCTCGATTCGGATCGCCGCTGTTACGGCTTCTTCCATCCGCGCCTGCCTGACGAGCCGCTGATATTCGTCGAGGTGGCGCTGATGGACAAGTTGGCCAACAGCATTTCACCGCTGCTCGACGAGTCGGCCGACCGGGCCGACCTGAACAAGGCCACCACCGCCATCTTCTATTCGATCAGCAACACGCAGGCCGGCCTGCGCGGCGTGAGTTTTGGCGACTCGCTCATCAAGCGCGTGGTCGAGACCCTGAGGGCCGAATTCCCGCGCCTCAAGACCTTCGCCACACTGTCGCCGATCCCGGGGTTTCGGGCCTGGCTGGGCAGGAATCTGGTTGCCATGCTCGACTTGCTCGACGCCAGGGCGCGCGCCGACCTGAGCCGAGCACTCCGAGCCGAGGCCGTGCCGGCCGAGAGTCTGCTTGCCACGGCCCAGCGTGTCGGCGAACTGCACGGAACGTCCCCGGTGCGCAAAGCCCTGCTGCGGTTCGCCGCGCATTACCTGGCGCATGGCACACACGATGGCAAGCCACTCGACGCGGTGGCGCGGTTCCACCTCGGCAACGGCGCACGGGTGGAGCGGCTCAACTGGGCCGCCGATCCGTCGCCCAAGGGCCACAAGCAGTCGTTCGGGCTGATGGTGAACTACCTCTACGATCCCAAGCGCCTGGACAAACACCGCGCATTGCTGGCACAGGGAAAAATCCCGGTATCGGCCGACATCGAAGCCCTGGCCAAATAGAGCCGCAGGCGACTTTTGATAACGACAGGAGACCCCATGACCAATGAACTCAGCCGGCGCGACGTGCTGCGCCTGGCTACCGCGTCCGCGGTTGCGGCCGCCACCAACACGCATTCCCAAGCCGCGTGGCCGGCCAAACCGGTGACGCTGGTGGTACCGTTCCCGGCCGGTGGCGGCACCGATGCATTTGCCAGGCCGCTGGCGGCGCAGTTCGCGCGGTTTACCGGCAAACAGCTGGTGATCGACAACCGCGGCGGGGCCGGCGGCACGTTGGGAGCGGGAATTGCGGCCAAGGCCGCGCCCGACGGCTACACGCTTTTCATGGGGGCGGTCCACCACACGATTGCGCCGGCCATGTATCCCAAACTCGATTACGACCTCGAGCGGGATTTCGTTCCGCTGCTGCTGCTGGCCAATGTGCCGCAGGTGCTGGTGATCAACCCGCGCAAGTTGCCATTTGCCGATTTCAAGGCGTTCATGGAGCATGTGCGCAAGAACCCGGGCCGGCTCAACTACGGGTCGGCCGGCGGCGGGACCTCGCACCACCTGGCCGGCGAATTGTTCAAGCAGCAGACCAAGACCTTCATCACGCACATTCCCTACCGCGGCGCCGGACCGGCCCTGCAGGGATTGATCGCCGGCGACGTGGAGATGATGTTCGATGGCCTGGGCTCATCGGCCGGCCACATCAAGGGCGGTCGCATCAAGGCCCTGATGATGTCCGGTGCCAAGCGCAACCCGGCGTTTCCCGACGTGCCCAGCGCGGCCGAACTCGGTTTGCCGGACTACACCGTGACAACCTGGTACGGACTGTGGACCCCCAAGGGCACGCCTGCCGACGTGCAGGCCCGGATCGTCGAGGAGTTCCGCAAGGCGGGCCTGTCCGAAGAGGCCAAGGCGGTCTGGGCCGCCCAGGGCGCGGAGTTCGGCAACTTGAGTCCGGCCCAGTTCGCCAGCTTCGTCAGTGCCGAGATCAAGCGCTGGGACGTGGTGGTCAAGGCTTCCGGTGCCAAGCTGGACTGAGCTGCGGTGACCGGGACCGTAGACTTCCAGTTCGATGGCGCGCTGGCGCTCGTCACGTTGCGCCAGCCGGGCAGGTTCAACGCCATGTCACGCGCCATGTGGCGCCAGTTGGAGCTCGGGTTTTCCGATCTGGCGCGTCGGCCCGGGTTGCGTTGTGTCGTGCTGTCGGGCGCGGGCGGCAATTTCTGTGCGGGCGGCGACATCTCCGAGTACCCCGAGTTCCGTTTCGAGCGCCAGAGCCTGCAGGACTTCCATGAAAACACGGTCTGGGGCGCATTGCTGGCGATGCTGGACTGCGACTTGCCGATGGTGGCCCGGATCGATGGCAACTGCATCGGCGCCGGACTGGAAATCGCAAGCTGCTGCGACATCCGCATCGCGGCCCGATCGGCCCGTTTCGGTGCCCCGATTGCCCGCCTTGGCTTCCCCATGGCACCACGCGAACTGCAACTCGTGCTGGCCCAGGTCGGCGCCCAGGTGGCGCGCGAGATGTTGTTGGAGGCGGCCGTGCTCGATACAGCCCGCATGCTTGCCTGCGGCTTCCTCAACCGGTTGGTGGACGACGGCGCATTGGCTGCGCACGTGCTCGAGACCGCCCGCCGGGTCGGCGCCTTGCCGCCCGGTGCGGCGCGGTTGAACAAACGCGCGATCCGGGCGCTGACGTCGACCGCAGCATTGACCAGCAGCCGGTCACACGGGGACGCGGCCATGGCTGAACTGGTCGGCACGGCTTATGACTATGCGGGCGACCCGGAGCACCGTGCCGGCATCGAAGCATTCATCGCGGGCAGAAGTCCCGCTCGTTAAGCGCCCGGCGCGTCCACATGCCAGATATTTACCCGACACCATGACCAATGCTGCCCAGACCGGAACCATCGACCGCAACCTGTTCGCCGCCGTGCGCGATGCATTTCCCGACGAACTGGACACCGAGGCGATCGAAACCGACGACGGCCTGTCGTACAGCTGGCGCGACCTGGACCGCGCGACCGCCATGCTGGCCAACCTGCTGCAGGGTCTGGACTTGCCCGCCGGCGCGCGTATTGCGGTACAGGTCGACAAGTCGGTCGAAGCGGCGATGTTGTACCTCGCCACACTGCGCGCGGGCTTCGTGTTCCTGCCCTTGAATACCGCCTACCAGAGCGCCGAAATGGCGTATTTCATCGACAACGCCGAACCGGCGGTGGTCGTCTGTTCGTCCAGGAACTTCGGCTGGCTCAGCAAGATCGCGTTCAAGACCGGCACCCGGTTCGTCTTTACGCTGGACGACGACCGCACCGGCTCGCTGCTGGAGCGGGCCGCTGCCTGCAGCGACCGCCACGCCGTGGTGCCACGCTCGCGCGACGACCTGGCCGCCATCCTTTACACCAG
>JANLQZ010000683.1:0-8657 GCA_031368125.1 Betaproteobacteria bacterium | reverse complement strand
CCGCTGTCGGCGCACGGCATGATGCACAACGTGATCACCAACGCCGTCAAGGGCGACCCGTACCGGCTCGATACGCTGCTGATCTTCATGGCCAACATGGCCTGGAACAGCTCGATGAACACCATGTCCGTGCGCGAGATGCTCAACCGCAAGGACGACGCCGGCGAGTACATGATCCCGTTCCTGGTGGTGTGTGATGCGTTCCAGAGTGAAACCGTGGCGTTCGCCGACCTGGTGCTGCCCGACACCACCTACCTCGAGCGCCATGACGTGATGGGTATGCTGGACCGGCCGATCTCGGAGTTCGAAGGGCCGGTCGATTCGGTGCGCGTGCCGGTGCTTCCGCCCACCGGGCAGTGCAAGCCGTTCCAGGAGGTGCTGATCGAACTGGCCTCGCGGCTGAAGTTCCCGGCTTTCACCACGCCCGAGGGCGGGCGCAAGTTCACCGGTTATACCGACTTCGTGGTCAACTTCCAGCCCCAGCCCGGCATCGGTTTCCTGATGGGCTGGCGCGGGCCGGCCGGCGACCAGCACCTGCGCGGCGAACCCAACCCGAAGCAGTGGGAGATGTACGAGAAGAACAACTGCGTGTTCCAGTACCACATGCCCGAGGGCATGCACTACATGCGCAACTGGAACCGCGAGTACCTCGACTTCGCCAAGGACAAGGGCTGGCGCCAGAAGAACGACCCGGTGCAGCTGGCCCTGTACTCCGACACGCTGCAGAGCTTTCGCCTGGCGGCGCTCGGCAAGAGCGCCGGGCGCCAGCCGCCGGACGAATTGCGCGAACGCATCGCCACCTACTTCGACCCGCTGCCGTTCTGGTATGCGCCACTCGAGGAAGCGGCCACCGATCTGGCGGCCTACCCGCTCAACGCGATCACCCAGCGACCGATGGCGATGTACCACTCGTGGGACTCGCAAAATGCCTGGCTGCGCCAGATCCACAGCCACAACTACCTGCACGTGAATCCGCGCACGGCACAAGCCGCCGGCATCGAGGACGGCGGCTGGTGCTGGGTCGAGAGCCAGTGGGGCAAGGTGCGCTGCATGCTGCGGTATTCCGAGGCGGTCGAACCGGGCACGGTGTGGACCTGGAACGCGATCGGCAAGGCCGACGGCGCCTGGCAACTGGCGCCCGGCGCCGACGAGGCGCGCAAGGGTTTCCTGCTCAACCACCTGATCTCGGAGGAACTGCCGTTCCCGATCGGCCGGGGCGCGACCGAAGGCGGCAGGACCATCAGCAACTCCGACCCGGTGACCGGGCAGGCCGGCTGGTACGACGTGCGGGTGCGCATCCGCGCGGCCGAGCCGGGAGAACCTGAAGAGACGTTTCCGCAGGTCGCCAGCATGCCCACCACGCCCGGCGTGCTGGGCAAGGCGGCCTCGGTGCTGAGCTACTTCGCAGGGCGCAGAAAATCATGATCCAGTGGCTCAAGGACCTGTTGCGCCCGGGCGTCGTGAGCGAAGCTGCGGCGCCGTCCGGCCCACCTTCCAGCGCCAGTCCCGCCCCTGGCGCGTGCGCCGCGCCGGGTGAAACACTGGCGATACAACTGGCGCTGGTGATCGACCTCAACGTATGTGTAGGCTGCCACGCGTGCGTGACCTCGTGCAAGCAGTGGAACACCTCCGGCAGCGCCGGCCCGCTGGCCGACGTGGCACCGTATGGCGCCAATCCCACCGGGACCTTCTTCAACCGCGTGCAGACTTATGAAGCCGGCACCTATCCCCAGACCGACACCATCCATTTCCCCAAGAGCTGCCTGCATTGCGAAGACCCGCCGTGTGTGCCGGTGTGTCCCACCGGGGCCAGCTACAAACGCAAGGAAGACGGCATCGTGCTGGTCGATTACGACAAGTGCATCGGCTGCAAGTACTGCGCCTGGGCCTGCCCCTATGGCGCGCGCGAACTCGACGAGGAGCGCCAGGTGATGACCAAATGCACGCTGTGTGTAGACCGCATCTACGACCAGCAGTTGCCGCTGGCCGACCGCAAGCCGGCCTGTGTCAAGGCCTGCCCGACCGGCGCGCGCCTGTTCGGCGACGTGAAGGACCCCGACTCCGAAGTCTCCCGGGCGATCCGCGAGCGTGGTGGTTATGCGCTGATGCCCGAATGGGAGACACGCCCGGCCAACCAGTACCTGCCGCGGCGCATCACGCCGCCCAGGGAGCACTGAGAGCACGAGAGGCAATCCGATGCACCCCGCCTTTTCCATCCTTTTCTTCACCACGCTGGCCGGCGCCGCACAGGGCCTGGTGGTCGCGCTGGCGCTCGCCGTGCTGGGCGGCGTGGCCATGGCGCCCGGTTTCGTCTTGATGGCGCTGGGGGTGGCCGAAGTGCTGCTGGCGGCCGGGCTGGCGGCATCCTTCCTGCACCTGGGTCGCAAGATGCGCGCCTGGCGCGCGGCCCTGATGTGGCGCACCTCGTGGATGTCGCGCGAGGTGATCGTGCTGCCGGCCTTCATCGCCCTGGTGGCGGCATGGTGGTTCGCGCTGCGCGCCGGCGCGGTTGCGCCATGGTCGTGGCTGCTGCCGCTGCTGCTGGTGGTTGGCGCCGTGGCGCTGTGGTACTGCACCGCCATGATCTACGCCTGCCTGCGCTTCATCGAGGAGTGGGCGCATCCGCTGACCATCATCAACTTCACCCTGATCGGCTTGTCGTCCGGCCTGCTGCTGGCCTGCGCGCTGGCGGCGCTGGCCGGCGAGTTTGGCATGCTGCAAGCGAACGGGCCAGCTGCCCTGATGCTGACCCTGGCCGCCTGGGGCACACGCACGCTGGCACTGCGCCGCAACGCCAGCCTCAAACACCGATCCACGCTGCAATCGGCTACCGGTATCGCATCGCCTAAATTGGTGCAGCAGTCCATGGGTATGTCGGCCGGCGCCTTCAACACGCGCGAATTCTTCCATGGGGCCAGACTGGCGACGCTCAGGAACGTGAAGTTCGGCTTTCAGGTGTTGGCGTTTGCACTGCCCGCACTGCTCGCCGTATGGGGCCTGGCCAGCCAGACCGGCCTGCCCTGGATACTGGCGGCGCTGGTGCAGGCCCCGGGCCTGATCGCCGAGCGCTGGTTTTTCTTCGCGCAGGCAAAACACCCGCAGAACCTGTATTACCAGGTGGTTTCCTGAATGGGGTGATCAGGCGTCCGCATGATCCCTGTCAATTTGACGCGGCCAGGCGGCAAACGCCTACCACACCAATCGCTGCACGCGCCGCGGCGCGCCGGCTTGTCCACCAAATGAAGTAAAACACACGCGCCCGTGATCGGGCGTCGCCATCCTGCCCCAAGGCCGTGTATATTGAAAAAAAAGCACAGAGGTGGTGGTTATGGTGATGCTGTTGCGGTTGACACGCCGAGGCATGTCGTTCCTGCGGCGCCGGGTCGTATCGGCACTGTTGCTGGGGCTGGCCGGGCATTGCGCCGCCGCCGACGGCCCCACCTGCAGCCGGCCCTTGACGCTGGCGCTGCACGAGCATGGGCTGCTGTATTCGGCCAGCACCGACACCGGCATCGACAAGGACTTCGCCGATGAGCTGGTCAAACGCAGCGGTTGCCGGGTCAATGTCAGCGTGATGGGGCGTGCCAGGATCTGGGAAATGATCGAATCCGGCGCGCTCGACTTCAGTCTGTCGGGCATCACCAACGAGGCACGCGACAAGTTTGCCGGTTTCGCGTGGTACTTTTCCAACAAGTACTACCTGCTGGTGCGCAACGACGCCAAGGTGCGCGAACTGGCCGGCTTCGAGGGTAACAGCCGGCTGCAGCTCGGTGTGATCCGCAGCTTTCGTTATGGCGCCAGGACCAATCAGTTTGCAGACCGGTTGACGGCGGAAAATCGGGTCAGCTACGCGTCGGGGCTGGAGCCGCTGTACCAGATTCTGGCGCTCGACCGCATTCAGGGCATGATCATCGAACCATTCGACTATTCGCAGGTGGCGGGCCGGGCAATTCGCGACGTCACGAGCATCATCGACACCGGTGATGGCGCGGTGCCCCACGGCCTGATCATGTCCAGGAAGTCGCTGAGCGCCACCGAACAGGCCAAATGGCAAGCCCTGGTGCAGGCCATGCGGGCCGATGGAACCGTATTGCGGATCTTCGAAAAGTATTTCAGCCCGGAACTGGCCCGCGCGATGACCGTGTTCTGAGCTGCCACGTGAAGCTTGCCTACCACCATCTGACCTCCCTGGGTGTCTTCCTCGCCGCTGGCAGCCTGAGTTACCTGTTGTGGCTGCAGGAAAAGCAGCACACGGAACTTGTCCGGCGGTCACAGCTCGACAGCGCCGTGCGCGAAACCACCCGCAGCATCGAGCAGAGTATGCGCTCCGACGAACAGGTGCTGCGCGCCACCCAGGCGCTGTTGCATCTGCCCGGCCGGGCAGACCGCGACAACCTTCGGCAATTCGTGGACTCGCTGCAACTCGGGGCCGACTTCGCCGGCCTGGACGCCATCGGCGTGGCCGAATGGGTGCCAGCCGACCGCCTGGCCGCCCATACCGCGGCACAGCGGCGGGCCGGTCTGGCCAACTACGCGGTCCGCCCTGAACCGATCGGCCAGCCCCGAACGGCCGGAGCGCCGGCGCGCGACGTGTTTGCGCCGGTGGTCCAGATCGAGCCGGCATCGGCGCGCAACCAGCGCCTGCTGGGCGCCGACCTGCACGCCGACCCGGTGCTTCGGCTGGCGCTGGAGACGGCGCGCGATTCGGGGCGCGCCGCGATCTCGGGCAAGATCTGGCTCGCGTCCAACGACGGGACGCCGGAGCAGGCCGGATTCATGATGTTTCTGCCGCTGTACGCTGCCGATCCCGAGCCGCAATCCGTCGCTGCGCGCCGACTGGCGATCACGTCCTGGGTGCTGGCGCCGATCCGCATGAACGATCTGATGGCCAGCATTTTCGGGCCGTGGGTGCAGGGCAACGACATCCGGCTGTACGACGGCGTGCAAATGACTGCCGAGACCCTGTTGTTCGATTCATCCACCGCGCCACGCAACGGTGATGCGGCGGCAGGCTGGACTGCCGAGTACCTGGTCATTGGCGGGCGCACCTGGACACTGGCCGTGCGACCGCATGCCACCGTGACGCCCGGTTTTGGCAAGCAGGTCGCCGACATCATTGCGTTCACCGGCCTTGCGCTGAGCCTGCTGCTCGCTCTTGTGACCTGGTTGTTGTTGACCGGGCGTGCCCGCTTGCTGCGCACCGCCACGCAGATGACGACGCAGCTGCGGGAGAGCAAGGACCATTTCGAATTGATCTTCAACACCAGCCCCGACGGCGTGCTGATCGCGCGCCTGGACAACCGCGAAATACTCAGCGTGAACGATGGTTTGTGTTCCATGACGGGTTACGGCCGCAGCGATCTGGTCGGCAAGGCACTCGACGCCATAAAGCTCTGGCAGAACGCCCAGGAGCAGCAGCGCTTCATTCAGACGTTGTCGCAACACGGCGCCTGCGACAACATGGAGGCGACGATTCGCACCAGCAACGGCGCCTCGTTCGTGGGCATCGTGTCGGCGCGGATCGCGAGTTTCAGCGGCACGCCGTGTTTCGTCGGCGTGGTGCGCGACATCAGCGCGCGCAAGGAAGCCGAGATGCGAGTCGCGTTCCTGGCGCAGCACGACGCGCTCACCGGGCTGCCCAACCGCGCCCTGATCGCCGACCGGCTGCACCAGGCAATCGCGCAAGCGAAGCGGGATCACAGCCGGCTCGGCCTGATGTATCTGGACCTCGACCGGTTCAAGCCGGTGAACGACACGCTCGGCCATGCGGTGGGCGACCTGCTGCTCAAGGCCGTGGCGCTGCGGGTGCTCGAATGCGTGCGCGAGTCCGACACGGTGGGGCGCATCGGCGGTGACGAGTTCATGGTGCTGCTGCCCAACGTCAAGGATGCGCAGGACGTGCTGGTGGTGGCGGAGAAAATCCGGGTCGCGCTGAACCAGCCCTTTGTGCTGGACGGCGGGCAGCGCCTGGAGGTGTCCTCCAGCGCCGGTATTGCCATCTACCCGGACGATGCGATGGACGAGATGGAACTGCAGAAGAACGCCGACGTCGCGATGTACCGGGCCAAGAAGCTCGGCCGCGACCGCGTGGAGCTGTTCGCGCCGGCCGAGACCGCGACCTGACACGCCGCGACGGGTGGTCGTGCCGGCGGCGGCCCGCGCGCACGGCGCGCCGACTAGGGCGCGCGGACCGACCCGGCGTCGAACACCCGGCCACCCAGCACCGTGCCCCAGACGCGCACATCCTTCAGGGCCAGCGGGGCCACCGCCGTCGGGTCGTCTTCGAGCACACACAGGTCGGCCCGCTTGCCGCATTCGATGCTGCCGATCTCATGGTCGAGTTTCAACGTGTAGGCTGCGCCCAGCGTGATGGCGCGCAACGCATCGGCCACCGGGATGCACTCGTGCGCACCGAGCACGCGACCCGAGGCGGTCAACCGGTTGACGGCGCACCAGGCCGTGAACAGCGGCCCCAGCGGCGTGATCGGCGCATCGCTGTGGATGGCGAACGGCACGCCGTTGCGCAGCGCCGTGCCGCAGGCGTTCATGCGCTCGGCGCGTTCCGGGCCGACCGTGGTGGCGTAGTGCTGGTCGCCCCAATAAAAGTGGTGGTTGGAAAACAGGTTCACGCACATGCCGAGCGCGCGGATGCGCCGGAACTGGGCCGCGTCGGCGAGCTGGCAATGCTGCAGTGTGAAGCGGTGGTCTGGCACCGGCACCTCGGCCAGCGCCTGCGCCATGCAGTCGAGCGCGAGTTCGGTGGCTTCGTCGCCATTGGTGTGGGTGTGCACCAACACGCCGCGTTGCAGCGCCAGCGTGTAACAGGCGCGTATCACTTCCGGCGCCGTGTACCACAGGCCATTGGGTGCCCCGCTGTAATACCCCGGCCACTTCATGCGTGCCGAAAAGCCCTGGATCGAGCCGTCCGCCACGGCCTTGATGCGGCCCAGGCGCAGGCCTTCGGTGCTGCGCGCGCGCAGTGCGCAGGCGCGCTCCACCGTGTCCGACGGCCTCGACCCCAGCAGGCGCAGCAACGGCACCAGGCGCACCGGGTAGTCGTCCTCACCCGTGACGCGCAACAGGGTTTCGACTTCGGGGTCGGTCAGCGACGCCGCCAGGTCGGTGGAGGTGGTGACGCCGGCACGCACCGCCAGCCGGGCAAAGACACGGATGCCGAATTCATCACCCGAGAGGAAGGACCGGTCCAGGCCGACGTGTCCGAACGCCGGCATCATCGCGTCCGGGCCTTTGAGTTCGCCGGTGGGCAGCCCGTCGGCGGCCAATGGGATGCCGGGGTGGTCGATGCCGGCGCGCAAAAAACCGGCGCGCTCGAGCGCCAGCGTGTTGAGGTTCAGGATGTGGCCACTCGCATGGAACAGCCCGACCGCACGCGTGGCGCTGACCCGGTCGATGTCCTGGCGCGTGACGCGTTGCGCGCCGAAATAGATCGGATCGAAACCCCAACCCAGCACCGGACCGTCAGGCAGTTTTTGCGCTGCATCGCAAAGGCGCTGGACCACCGCGTCCAGCGACCGGGCGCCCGGCCAGTTGCGCCCATCCGGGTCGCTCAGGTCGAAGTAACCGCAGTAGGTGTAGCGCCACAATGCGCCGGCCATCAGGTGCGCATGGCCTTCGACCAGCCCCGGCATCAGCACCTGGTCGGCAAAACGCTGGTCGAGATCGAAGGCGCCCCAGCCGCGCAATTCGTCCAGCGATCCTGCCCCCAGGAAACGGCCGTCGCGCACCGCGACATGGCTGGCCTCGGGGCGCGCCGGGTTCATGGTGATGATCTTGCGCGCCTGGTAGATCGTGGTGGTCATCGCTATGCCTTAGCTCTTCGGGTTTCGGCGCAAGCTTGCCTGGGGCGGCCCGGCGCGGAGCTCACTTCTCGTCCCGGTACCAGTACCACTTGTACAGGATCCGCTGGCCGAGCCGGCGAAATGGCGCCAGCGCCGGCGACCGCACGGCGCCGAACAGGTTGGGGTATTCGAGTTCGGAGCTGTAGATCGGAAGGTCGAACACCTGCTGCCCCGCGTCCTGGCCGGCCACGCGTTCGGCCAGCCGCTTGCCGGCCCAGGTCGAGAACGACACGCCGTTGCCGCCGTAACCGACCGCGTACCAGACCTGTTGCGCCGGGTCGGGCCGCGTGATGCGCGGCATCATGTCGTGGCTGACATCGACCCAGCCCCACCAGGAGTAGTCGATCGGTATGCCGGCCAGCGGCGGGAACTTGCGCGCGATGGCATCGGTGAGCAGCTTGAGGTGCACCGGGTGCTGCGCGTCGGCGCCGGTCAATGCGCTGCGGCTGCCGATCTGCAGCCGGTTGTCCTTGAGCAGCCGGTAGTAGAAACGCAGCGTGCGCGTGTCGGTCAGGAAGGTGCGCGAGCGGAAGTTGGTGGCCTGCAGCTCGGCCTCGGTCAGCGGCCGGGTCACCACCGAATTCGACAGGATCGGCATGATCTTGTTCTTGAGCAGCGGGTTCAGGCGCTGCCCGGTGTAACCACCGGTGCACACCGCCACCCGGCTGGCGCGTACCGTGCCGCCCGGGGTACGCAGATGGTGCACGCCGGCGACCGTCTCCCTCCCCGTTACCGGCCGGCCCGGGGCCAGGCGAACCCCCGGCCCAGCCCCCGCGACAGCAGGCCCGATGTGGAACT
>JANLQZ010000679.1:0-2402 GCA_031368125.1 Betaproteobacteria bacterium | reverse complement strand
CGTCAAGCTCACCTATATGGCGAACCCGCTGCACCATTCGGGCGGCACGATCTGCGAACCGGTCGACCTGCCGGTCAACAAGCGCCATTTCGACATGGTGTATTCGCACATGAAGTACAGCGACAAGCCGTTCATGGGCTCGGTCACGCACCCCGACCGCGCGCGCGATACGGTCGAGATGGCGAAGATCCTGTTCGGCGACGATGCCATGGACCCGGCGACCGGCCGCCAGCGCACCGTGGTCATCAACCTGATCAACGCCAATTCGCCGATGACCTTCGACGAGACCATGCTCGGCGCGGCCAAGGTCTATGCGCGCGCCAACCAGGCGACCATCATCACGCCGTTCATCCTGGCCGGCGCGATGTCGCCCGTCACCGTGGCTGGAACCGCGGCGCAGACGCTGGCCGAAGCGCTGGCCGGCATGGCCTTCGTGCAGCTGTGCAACCCGGGCGCGCCGGTGGTGCTGGGCAGCTTCGCCTCCAGCATCTCGATGCAGTCGGGCGCGCCCACCTTCGGCACGCCCGAACCGGCCCTGGTGCTGTTTGTGATGGCCGCGCTGGCGCGCCGCCTGGGGGTGCCGTTTCGCTCCGGTGGCGGCCTGTGCGGCTCCAAGATCGCCGATGCGCAGGCGGCCTCCGAATCCGCCAACACCTTGCTGCCGACCTGCCTGGGCGGCGTCAACTTCGTGCTGCACACGGCCGGCTGGCTGGAGGGCGGCCTGTCGATGGGCTACGAGAAATTCGTCATGGACGTCGACCAGGCCGGCATGATGCACACCCTGCTGGCCGGCGTGGACCTGTCGGAAAACGGCCAGGCCATGGACGCGATCCGCGAAGTCGGCCCGGGCAAGCACTTCCTGGGCTGCGCCCATACCCAGGCCAACTTCGAAACCGCCTTCTACCGCTCGCCTATCACCGACAACAACAGCTACGAACAGTGGGAAGCCGAAGGTTCGCGCGATCTGGCGCAGCGTGCCATCGCGAGCTGGAAAAAACAGCTGGCCGAATACGAAACGCCGCCGATGGACGTGGCCACCGACGAGGCGATCCTCGACTATGTGAACCGCCGCAAGGCGTCGTTCCCGGACTCCAACGTCTGAAACGTTATGGCATTCAAAGACATAAACCGTTCGCCCTGAGCTTGGCCGGCCCAGAGCTCGGCCAGTCCTGAGCTCGTCGAAGGGTCGAAGGGTCGAATGGCCGAGTGGCTTCGACCCGCTCGGTCCGAACGGATCCTGCCGAGCGAACATCATTTGGTATGAGCCTGGGTCGGCGACCGGGTCTGGGTGGCCAGCGGTGCACTTTCGGCCGGCGCGCCGGCTCCTACCCGGCCGCACTCAACGTCCGCGCCATACGCCGACTCGAACGCCTCTGCCTGGGGGACGCACAGCCTGCGGCGAGTTCCACGCCAGCCCGCCTGGTACCGGTGGACCTGCGTGTCTGGTGGCGGCATCAGGCCGGCGATGTCGCGTCTGCGCGCCCCGACTATTGGCGCGATCGCAGCGGCAAAATTCGCAAGCGCGTACGGTTCGCGTCGACGGTCAACAATGCCCCCTCATCCAGTTCGTCCGCCATCTGGCGTATGGCTGTGACGACCATTGACCCAATCGCCTCTGGGCGGACGTCGCTGGCGCGAACCTGGACAACACTGGGTTTTTTCCGATGGGTCGCGGCGAGGATTGCGCCGAAGTCCAGATCATGGGTCAGCACCACATAGTCGTTCCGGCCGGCAAAGGCCATGATCACTGAATCCGGCGCATTCGGCGAACCAAGTGCTGACCAGTGCGCCGCCTCGATGCCCGATTGGGTCAGCAGGCTGACCCAGCGCGGCGACAGGTTCATGTCTACAAGCAACTTCATGCGCTGGCCAGCATGACCTCGCGTTCTTCCGCCCGCCAGGCGGCATATTGAAGCGCTTGGAAAATGTCTTCGCGCTCCAGATAGGGGTAGTCGACAAGGACTTCGTCGATGCTTTGGCCGGCACCGATTTGCCCGACCACCATTCCAACAGTGACGCGCATTCCACGGATGCACGCCTTGCCGCCCATGACATCGGGCTGCTGTGTGATGCGATCCAAGTGATCCATGTACGACTCCGTCTTGATACTGCTTGTGATGGTACGCCACCCAAGGGATTCAAGGCTCAAGTTCTGCCGCGAGCCGAATTGGCATGGGCCCGGAGCCTTGTCAGCTGCGACTTCAGGGCTTCTCCATGTCATCGGGTGCGCCCACCTGCCTGGACACCGACCAGGCCGGCATGATGCACACCCTGCCGGCCGGCGTGGACCTGTCGGAAAACGGCCAGGCCATGGACGCGATCCGCGAAGTCGGCCCGGGCAAGCACTTCCTGGGCTGCGCCCATACCCAGGCCAACTTCGAGACCGCCTTCTACCGCTCGCC
>JANLQZ010000614.1:0-1695 GCA_031368125.1 Betaproteobacteria bacterium | reverse complement strand
CTTCTTCTCCTCGAGCCCCTGCGCGGCGTGCCGGAAGTAGGACACGATGTGCTCGATCGATTCCTCCATGCCGTACAGGTCGCCGAAACTCGGGTAACGACGCAACATCTTGTTGGCGAAAATCCGCGACAGGCGCTGGTCGGTGCGCGTGTCCACCAGTTCGGGCTCGCCAATCGCGCGCAACATGCGCTCGGCCACGCTGGCATAGGCGGTCGAGTCCTTGCGACACAAATCCAGGTAGTCCTGGATCGACATCTCCTCTTCCTGTGCCGCCTCGAATCGGCCCTGATAACGAGCAAAGATCGACATGACGTTTCTCCTTGAGTCGGAAGCGGTTCACCGCCCTCAAAGACGCGGTGACTGCATGGTTCAAATCATCATAACCAATAGCCGTTGGCTTTGCCAATGAGGGTACTCAATGGCAGAACGCGGTGGCGCGGGTTCGGTTGACGTGTCGAGCCATTGTGCAATCCATCGGCACGGCATTAGTTGACGAATAGATAGACTATCGCCAGCCATTTCAGTTCCATGCCGGCGTCCGCGTGCGCTGCGTCGCCGGTGCGGTCCCGTTACTCGAAGATCTCCAGCAGCCGGTCGAGGCCGCCGCTGTTGATGGCAACGTCGGCCTGACCCCGCACCATGGGCTTTGCATGGTAAGCAACCGACAGACCCGCCATGGCCATCATCGGCAGATCGTTGGCGCCGTCGCCAACCGCAATGGCCCGCCGCGCCGGCAAACCGAGTTGCGCGCAGGTGGCAAGCAGCATCTTGCGTTTTTCCTCGCCGTCGCAGATGTCGCCCCACGGCTGGTCGACCATGCGCCCGGTGAGTCTTCCCTGGTGCACCTCCAGCACGTTGGAGCGTGCGAAATCGATCCCCAGGCGGTCACGGACGCGGTCGGTGAAAAAAGAAAAACCGCCGCTCACGAGCAACAGCTTCATGCCGGCAGCCTTGCAGGCGGCAACAAGTTCAACCGCACCGGGATTGAGCTGCAGGCGCTGTGCATAGACGTCCTCCATGCTGCGAACGCTGACGCCCTGCAACAAAGCGACGCGCTGGCGCAGGCTCTCCTTGTAGTCCGCGATCTCGCCCCGCATGGCCGCCTCGGTGATCGCGGCAACCTCGTCCTTGCGCCCGGCGGCCGCCGCGATTTCATCCACGCACTCGATGTTGATAAGGGTCGAGTCCATGTCGAAGGCGACCAGGCCGTAGTCGCGCAACAGCAGCGGTGGCGCGATGCCCCGGATGACGAGACCCGGCGCATATTCGCGCGGCTGCATCTCGGCTCGCCCGGGCTTCATGCGACGGCCGTGGCGCTGGCCGGCGCATCGGTCGGTTGTCCGAGGCTGCGCAGCACCTCGCGCACCATCTGGGCACGGTCGTGGGGCTGGGCCGATTCGCGCTCGATGCGCAGCTTCTCGTTGCCCACCAGCTTGATGTGCCGGTGCTTGCGGATCAGTTCGATGATGCGCATCGGGTCGACCGGGGCGTCCTTGCGAAACGTGATGGTGACCACGCCCGGTGTTGCGTCGACCTTGACCACACCGTACGGTCTGGCGATCACGCGCAGGCGGTGCACATCGATCAGGGTCTGGGTTTGCGCCGGGAGTTTCCCGAACCGGTCCACCAGTTCTTCGAGCAGCGCGTCGATCTGGTCGGTGGTCTTGGCGCTGGCCAGCTTCTTGTAGAAACTCA
>JANLQZ010000563.1:0-1668 GCA_031368125.1 Betaproteobacteria bacterium | reverse complement strand
CAGATGGGCGGTGAGCGCTTCCAGCAACGAACGCTCGGCGCCGGAGATGTCGCATCGGGCGTGGAAGAACAGGTCCACTTCACCCATCAGGCGCTCGTGCAGGCGGATCGGTATCGACACCACGGTCTCGAAACCCGCCAGCTCGCAATGCCGCATGCGGGCCGGCTGCATGCTGCGAATAGCGATCACCCGCAAGCCGGCGGGTGCCTGCGGGGAGCCGCAATGGCAGTCGCCCGCCTGCACGCAGTGTTCGGCTTCCAGCATCGCCGCCGGCAAGCCCTCGGAGGCGAGCATCAGGTAGCGCTGGTTGGTTTCGTCCGACCAGCGCAACGCCACGCCGTCGGCGCGTGCGACCGGGCGCACGCGCCGCACGAAGCCCTGGGTCAGTTGTTCCAGCGTCGCCGCATTGGCCACCAGTGTCGTGACGTCGTAGAGTGCCTCCAGCCGCTCGCGCTTTTCCTGCAGTTCGGCGGTTTTTTCGGCCACCCTGGATTCCAGGTGCCGGTACATCGACTGCACGTGGCCGGCCATGCCGTTGAAACCGTCCGCCAGTGTGCCGAATTCGTCGCTGCTGACGCGGTCGACCCGGGCGGAAAAGTCGCCTTCCTGCATGCACCGGATCGCCTGCTTCAGGGAACCCAAGGGCTCCAGCACGAACAGGTATCCCATGTAGACCAGCACGGCGGCGCCGATGACCGCGAATGCCATCATCGCCAGTTGGGCCAGATGCAGCAGCGCGGTCCAGCGTGACATGTGGGATTCGATGCCGCGCACCAGGGCGTCGATATGCTCCACGAAGACTCCGGTGTCGGCGTGCAGCGCTGTCGTCGTGGCGGGTGGTGCCGTTATCCAGCGCGCGTGGTAACGCGCCCAGTCGGCCTGCACGATCGAAAAACGCGCGCGTACGGTGTCGTCCCAGGGGACGAACAGCGGGCGCTCCGGGTCGCCGTTCTGGAGCAGGGCCAGGCTTTGCCGGAATTCGGCTGCCTCGGGCACCAGTCGATCAGGTTCGGAGGTGCCCACCGCGAGCGACATCCGGTAGGCCTGCATGCGCATGCGCCCGGCCTCGTTGACCGCCGCTGCGCCGCCTTCGAGTTGCCACGAGACCCACAGGGTCAGCGCGATCGAGACCAGCGCCAGCAGCAGGAACGGCGTCGCCACCAGCGTCAGCTTGGCGCCAAGGTTCCAGTGTTTGGGCTGCGGCATGCCCGAATTGTGCCTCGGCGCGCCAAGGCGCAGCGCCAACCTCTCTGGCGGCTGCCCGTGGGTGGCCCCGGCTCAGGTGGTACGTTCGAAGATCGCGGCAATGCCCTGGCCGCCGCCGATGCACATCGTGACCAGCGCGTAGCGCCCCTGGATGCGCTCCAGTTCGTACAGCGCCTTGACCGTGATCAGTGCTCCGGTGGCGCCGATCGGGTGGCCCAGGGAGATGCCCGATCCGTTCGGGTTCACCTTGGCCGGGTCGAGCCCGAGGTCGCGCGTGACCGCGCAGGCCTGTGCGGCAAAGGCTTCGTTGGCTTCGATCACGTCGAGGTCCTGCACCGTCAGGCCGGCCTTCTCGAGCGCTTTGCGGGTGGCAGGCACCGGGCCGATCCCCATGTACTTGGGGTCCACGCCGGCATGGGCATAAGCCACCAGCCGCGCCATCGGCTTGAGGCCGCGCGCGAG
>JANLQZ010000530.1:0-3526 GCA_031368125.1 Betaproteobacteria bacterium | reverse complement strand
GTGCAGGGCGGACGCGCCAAGGCCGGGCCGGGCCGCCGCGCCTGGAAAGAGGACCCGGTGCGCGGTGGCCCGTCGCTGGTGATGGGCGACATCGGCACCCACGCCCACAATCTGTTGCGCTTCATCACCGGCCTGGAGGTGCGCGAAGTGGCCGCCGAGATCGGTGCCATCGTGCCGGGCCGGGTGACACACGACTTCGCCGGCGCCATGTTGCGCCTGACCAAGCCCACCGACACGGGCGATGGTTTTAGCGGTGCGCGCGGGAGCTTCTGGGTAAGCCAGGCCGCGGCCGGGGTGGAGAACGGCCTGCGCATCCGGGTCAGCGGCTCCGTGGGCAGCCTGGAGTGGATGCAGGAGCATCCACAGGCCCTGACCTTCAAGCCGCTGGATGCGCCCTCGCAAAACCGCACCCCGAATGGCCCAGGCACGTTACCTCTGTCGGCCCGTGCCTCGCGCATCGTGGCTGGGCACCCCGAAGGTTTTCACGAGAGTTTTGCCAACCTCTACTCCGACGCCGCCGAAGCCATTGCCGCCCGCCGCGCCGGTGTGGCCGTGGACCCGATGGCGCTGTACTTCCCGAACTCGTTCGACGGCCTGATGGGCGTGCGTTTTGTGGCGGCCGTCATCCAGTCGAGCCAGCACCACGGGGCGTGGACGGCTTGCGCGGTGGTTTAGTCCAATGGCTTGCTTTCAAGCCGCCTCTACCTGCCGCTGGACCCCACACTGGTGGGGGTGTTGACCAAGACGACGCAGGCCATTGACAGCACGGCCCGGGTTGAAGCGGTTTTGAACCGGCCGGGCACGCCGTGTGGTATTGATTGGGGCGGGGCCAGGCTATACCACCGCGACCAGCTACCACCGCGCATCGTGCTGGGGTTTATTCGATCTTCGCCCTGGCGCGCAGTTCTTCCTGGAACTTGCCCAGTTTTTGCTGCGTCAGTTGTTGGGCAATCTGGGGCTTGACGTCGTCGAACTTCGGCAACTGGGCTTCGCGCGTGTCCTCGAGCCGGATGACGTGGTAGCCAAACTGCGACTTGACCGGCACCTCGGTCGTCTTGCCTTTTTCCAGCGCCACCATGGCGTCGGAGAACTCCTTCACGTAGCTGCCGGCAGGGGCCCAATCCAGGTCACCCCCATTGGCGCCGGAGCCGGGATCCTTGGAAGACTTCTTGGCGATCTCCTCGAACTTGCCGCCCTTCTTGAGGCTGGCGATGATGGCCTTGGCATCGGCCTCCTTTTCCACCAGGATATGGCGGGCGCGGTATTCCTTGCCGCCATTGGCGGCGGCGAACTTGTCGTATTCGGCCCGGACGTCGGCGTCCGACACCGGATTCTTCATCTGGTAGTCGCTGAACAACTCGCGGATCAGCAGCGCCTGGCGCGCCATGTCCAACTGGAGCCTGAAGTCCTCGGTGACGTCCAGGCCGAGTCTCTGCGCCTCCTGGATGAATATCTCGCGCGTGATGACCTCTTTGCGCAGGTCCTCCTGCATGCCCGGCGTGGCAGGACGGCCGGATTTGGCGACCATCTGCGCCAGTGCCTCCACACGCGCGGTCGGAACCGCCTTGCCGTTGACGATGGCGATGTTCTGTGCCAGCGCCGGAAGCGCCGCCAGGCTGGATAACGCAGCGCCAAGCAGTGTCGCAATCAGGGTCTTGTTCATGATTTCTCTCTATCGTTGCAAAAAAAGGGGATTGCGGCATCCAGGGCCGAATGCCATCGGTTCGGTTGGTCAGAGCACCTCTATCGCCAGCGCGTGCAGCCCCTGGTCGACAAAATCTTGCAGCGCATCATACACAAGGCGGTGGCGCTGCACACGCGTCTTGCCCGCGAACAGCGGCGAGGCGATACGCACCCGGAAATGGGTGCCGAATCCGGTGCCGTTGGCGCCCGCATGCCCCGCATGCTGCGCGCTTTCGTCGTGCACCTGCAATTCGGTCGGGGCCAGCACGTCGCGCAGGCGCTGCTCGAGATTGGCGGCAGTCGGGTCCATTCGCTCAGCCTCCGGTCGTGGGTTCGTCCGCCTTCAGGTGCGGGGCGATGTAGAAACCCTGTGCGACGATGAATGCGAGCGGAAAGACATAACCCCACAACTTGAAGTTGACCCAGGCGTCGGTGCTGAAGAAGGCGGCCACATAACCGTTGATGACCGCCATGAAGACGCAATACACGATCCAGGCGATGTTGAGCCGCATCCAGATGCGGTCGGGCAATTCGATTTGCGAACCGAGCATCAGCTTGAGAAAGCTCTTCTTGAACATCCACACGGTGACGGTCAGGACGATCGCGATCGCGGCGTACAGGACGGTCGGTTTCCATTTGATGAAGCGCTCGTCCTGCAGATAAAGCGTCAGTGCGCCGAACACCACGATCAACGACAACGTGATCTTCTGCATCGTCGTGACCTTGCGGTCGATCGCGTACATGACGGCCGTCTGCGCCACCGTGGCTGCCATCAGCACGGCTGTGGCCACGTAGATGTCGTAGAACTTGTAGGAGCCGAAAAACAGCAGTATCGGAAACAGGTCGATCAGTATCTTCATTCGGGCTTGAAGTCCAGGGAGGCAGAGTTCATGCAGTAGCGCTGGCCGGTGGGCGCCGGGCCGTCCGGAAACACATGGCCCAGGTGGGCGCCGCAATCGGCGCAATGCACTTCCGTGCGCTTCATCCACAACATGCCATCCGTTTTGGTGCCGACGGCATCCTCGCTGAGCGGCTGAAAGTAACTCGGCCAACCGGTGCCCGAGTCGAACTTGGCAGACGATGCAAACAGCGGTTTCCCGCAACAGATGCAGGTGTAGACGCCCGGCGCCTTGTTGTCGGCCAGGCGGCCGGTGAAAGCGCGCTCGGTCGCCTCGTGCCGGGCGACCTCGAAGGCCATCGGTTCAGCGCCTTTCTCCTGCAGCCAGGCTCTCCATTCGGCGTCGGTCTTTTCAATTTTGTAAGGCATGGTGGTATTTTCTCCCGGAAATCAGGACGAACAACTGATCTCGATGCCGGCCGCCCAATCGGGCGGAAATCCGGCATGCGTATTCAGGGCCGGATGTTCATCGAAAGGCGCGTCGAGCAGCGCCAACAGGGTTGCGACTTCGGAAAAATCCTTAAGTTTCGCTTTTTGAATCGCCTGTTCGCCCAGGTGGTTGCGCAGCACGAACTTGGGATTGGTTCGCAACATCAGGTCGCCTGCCGCCGGCCTGGACACCGGCGCGAGACAGTCCAGGTACCGCGCCTGCCAGGCATCGAACGCGGCGCGGTCGACAAACAGGTCGCGCACCGGGTCGAGCCTGCCGCCAGCGACGAACTGGCTCAGCTGGCGCCAGAAAATGGCGTAGTCGACTCGGCCGGCGGCCAGCAGTCCGAGGATGTCCTCGATCAGGCTGCGCCCTTCGCCCTGCGGCTGTACCAAGCCCAGCTTGGCCCCCATGCGACGTTCCAGCGCCGTCGGGAAGACCGACTTGTAGGATTCCAGCGCCGCCAGGGCAAGCTCCTGCTCGCCGATCAGGGGCAACAACGCCTGCCCCAGGCA
>JANLQZ010000519.1:0-4782 GCA_031368125.1 Betaproteobacteria bacterium | reverse complement strand
CCGATGCCGGCGAGCCCGAACATCGCGTACTCGAACCACTTCTTGCGCGTCAACAACGCGATCGCCGCCAGTGCGATCGCGATCTGCAGCACGGTGGTCGCCTGCGCCCAGCGGTGGTGCTGGTGCATCTGTTCGTCGCTTTGCTTGTCCCACTGCAACACATCGGCTTCGAGCTTGTCGGCCGCAGCCTTGATCTCGCCTTTTTCCTTTTCGTACCGGTCCACCTTGGACTGGTAGGTGGGCTTCTTGTCGTCGGAGGCCAGGTCGCGCGCGAGTTCCGCCAGCGCCTGCTTGGTGCTCTTGGCCTGGAAGTAATTCCACTGGTTGGAAGCCTCGGTCTTCTTGAGCGCGGCATTGTTCTTGTACAGGCCGGCATTGGCCTGTGTTGCGCCGCCCATGTAGGAAAATATCGCGCCTACCGTCGCGATGATGGCCGTGATCACTGCGATCTGGGCGATCATGCCGCCACCCTGTTCGTGGCTGGCATGGCCCGCTTGCGCCGCGTGTTCGAGCTCGTGGTCGTGCGGGCCATGTACGTGAAAACCGTGTTCGGACATATCAGGATTCCTTCGAAAGACTGTTGTTGATGTAGCTGACGAATGCAAACTGCATTCCGTTGTTCGAGCGGTGTTCTTCGCGCCCGGTCTCGACCCAGCGGGCGTCGAGTTGCGGCGCGAAGCTGTCGCCGTCGAAATCCGACGCCAGTTCGGTCACGACGGCGCGGTGCGCCAACGCGCTGGCCTGCGCATACAGTTCGGCGCCGCCGGTGATCCATACCTGCGCGGGGGTGGGGTCCGACGCCGCGCATATGTCGAGCGCGTGCTGCAGGCTCGACGTTGCAATGGCGCCGTCCGCGCTCCAGTCGCGCTGGCGCGTCACCACCAGGTTGCGGCGCCCCGGCAGCGGTCGGAACCGGGGTGGCAGCGAGTCCCAGGTCTTGCGCCCCATGATCACCGGACATCCGGCGGTGAGGCGCTTGAAGTGCGCCAGGTCCTCGGGCAGGTGCCACGGCAGCGCGTTGTCGCGGCCGATCACGCCATTGCGGGCGCGGGCATAAATCAGGTTGATCCGCATCACGGAATGCAACTGCGCCGCCACGGCTCAGACCGCCACCGGCGCAGCAATGGCCGCGTGGCACTGGTAGTCCAGCACCTCGAAGTCTTCATACGCGTAGTCGAAGATCGATGGCGGCCTGCGCCGGATGCGAAGCGCCGGATACGGGAATGGCGCGCGGCCGAGCTGCAACTCGACCTGCTGGTGGTGGTTGTCGTAGATGTGGCAGTCGCCGCCGGTCCAGATGAAGTCGCCCACCGCCAGGTCGCATTGCTGCGCCACCATGTGGGTCAGCAGGGCGTAACTGGCGACGTTGAAAGGCACACCGAGGAAGATATCGGCACTGCGCTGGTACAACTGGCAGCTCAGGCGTCCGGGTTCGCCCGCAACGGACGAAGGCGCGACATGGAACTGGAACAACGCGTGGCACGGCATCAACGCCATCTTGCCGAGGTCGGCCACATTCCACGCACTCACGATGATGCGACGCGAGTCGGGGTTGGTCTTGAGGGTCTGGATCACCTCGGCGATCTGGTCGATGTGGCCGCCATCGGCGGTCGGCCAACTGCGCCACTGCACGCCGTAGACCGGGCCGAGTTCTCCGTCGGCCCCGGCCCACTCGTCCCAGATCGTGACGCCGCGCTCGTTGAGCCATCGGTTGTTCGAGGAGCCACTGAGGAACCACAACAATTCCTGGACGATCGAGCGCAAATGCACCTTCTTGGTGGTGACGAGTGGAAACCCCTCGTTCAGGTCAAAACGCATCTGGTAGCCGAATACGCTGCGGGTGCCGGTGCCGGTGCGGTCGGCCTTGCGTGCGCCATGCAGGTACACGTGGCGCATGAAGTCTTCGTATTGGGAACGGGTCGGCAATGGCATGGAGGGGCAACAGGGACGAGCCGATAGTATAGGCAGGCGCGCCGCCCGAGCCGCGCGACCGTGATGCCTTCGGTACGCAGCAGCATCGGCGCGAGGTGGCACCACCCCGGTTAGGAAATCGACCGCCCTCGGCGCGGCCTCAACGCGTTGGCGTGGTCGGCCGTGTCCGGGCGTTTGCGGGCCGATGAACGACAATTCATGAAAGCGAGACTTTGTGCACAGGCCCGCGCTTGACGGCACTTTTTCAACCGTTACATTGGAATACATGTCGGTGCCGGGGCGATCATCCGCGGCGAGAAATGCGCCAATGGCTTGACGTGGTGCCACCGACGCCAAATTCCCCTTCAGTCAGAAATTCCGTGCGCCGTGAGCCGCAGAACACGGTCGGCACGCGCCGCGGCCGCCTGCGAATGGGTGACCAGCACCATCGAGGCGCCATGCGCGCGGGTTTGGCCGACCAGTGCGTCCATGACCTTCAGCGCGGTCTGAGGGTCCAGGTTGCCGGTCGGTTCGTCGGCCAGCAGCAGGGCGGGGCGGTGCACCAGGGCACGCGCGATCGCCACGCGTTGCAATTGCCCGCCGCTGAGTTGCTGGGGCAGCCGCTGTTCCAGGCCGTGCAGCCCCACCGCGTCGAGCATCGCCATCACCCGCTGGTGGTCGGCCGCCTTGTCGCCACTGGGCAGCAGCATCAGCGGCAGGGCCACGTTCTGCGCGACGTCCAGGTGCGGCAACACGTGGAAGGCCTGGAACACAAAACCGATCCGGTGCCGGCGCATGTGGGCGCGCTGCTGGTCGTCCATGCCGCCAATGTCGGCGCCGTCCAGCAGCACGCTGCCGGCATCCCAGTTGTCGAGGCCGGCCATGCAATTGAGCAGCGTCGACTTGCCCACCCCGGACTCGCCGACGATGGCCACGAACTCGCCGCGCTGCACTTGCAGCGAGACGTCATTGAAGACGGCGACCTCGCCGTAGTTCTTGCACAGCCGGTCGATCACCAGGCTCATGGATAAACCTTCGTGCTGCGCACTGCGGTGCGAGCTGGCTTGGGGCGGCCCGGCGCGGCCTTCATGGGGAGTGTTGTGTCAGCGCACCCGCGAGGGCGAGCACCCGTCGTCCGGCATCCGGCTCGTCACATGCGACGACGTGACGGGCAGGCATGGAGCGCAACCAGGTGAGCTGGCGCTTGGCCAATTGGCGCGTGGCAAACACGCCCTTGTCGCGCAACTCGGACATCGGACCGCGGCCGTCCAGCGCTTCCCATGCCTGGCGGTAACCGACACATCGCATCGACGGCAGCTCCGGGTTGAGGTCGCCGCGCGCGCGCAGTACACGCACCTCGTCCAGGAATCCGGCCGCCAGCATCGCGTCAAAACGTTGTGCGATCCGCTCGTGCAGCCAAGCACGCTGCAGCGGTTCGAGCGACACCAGGGGCATGGACGCGAATGGCGATGCGCCTGTGGTGTTCTTGTCGGCACGGTGCAGGTCGCTCATCGGCCGGCCCGACACGCGCACCACTTCCAGCGCGCGCTGGATGCGCTGGCTGTCCCGTGGTTGCAGGCGTTGCGCCGTGACCGGGTCGACCTGTCGTAATTGGGCGTGCATGGCCGGCCAGCCGAACTCGGCCGCCTCGCGTTCGATCGCCGCGCGGACCTGCAAGTCGGCCGGGGGCATGGCGTGCAGACCGTGCAGCAGCGCCTTGAAATACAGCATCGTGCCGCCCACCAGCAACGCCAGTTTGCCGCGGGCGTTGATCTCGCACACCAGGCGCTGCGTGTCGCACACGAATTCCGCCGCGTTGTAGGCGTGTAATGGGTCGCGGATATCGATCAGGTGGTGCGGCACCGACGCCAGTTCCTCGGCGGATGGCTTCGCTGTACCGATGTCCATCCCTCGATACACCAGAGCGGAATCGACGCTGATGATTTCGACCGAATGCGCCAGCGCGATGGCCATCGCCGCGGCTGTCTTGCCGGCCGCCGTCGGGCCGGTCAATGCAAGGCAGCGGGGGGCTGGCATTTCAGTTACCCCACCGCGCTGAGCGCGACCCACGACGGATGCAACGCGCAGGAAGTCATGAGGTCCGCTCTCGGCCCATTGCGGTCGTTGGTTTGCCCTGGTAGCGGCTCGCCACCATGGTTGGCAGGGCCGCGGGCCGGCAGTGACTGTGCTCCGGGTCACGCGCGAGCGACTGCCCCTGGTGTGCCAGCGCCGCTGCGTCAACGACTTGGCTGGGGCGCGAGCGTTGTGGCAATCGCGCATAGACCCTGCGCCCATTCACTACCGACCCGCGTCCCCGGGCAAGCGCATGGCAGACCAGGCAAACGGAGTCCACGGCTTCGTCGTCGAGTCGTCCGTGCGGGCGCGGACGCCCGGCGCGCTGGCCCAGGACGTGGCCATACGGCCCGCAAACCAACGACCGCAAGGGGCCGAAAGGGGCCGGTGATGGCGGCGACAAGACTGCGCGCTGGCGTCGTGCGCGTTCCATCTCAGCGGGCAACTGCGGCACCATGGCCGGGGTCGCCGTGTTTCTGCACCAGGGTCCAGCCCGCCAGCGCGATCAAGGCGCTCCAGAACCAGACGCCGTTGGTCAGCGGGAACACCGTGCCATCCATGCGGGTGCCCAGCCAGGCGCCCATCCCGAATGCAGCCAGCATCATGACAAAACCGTTGAGCGCCGAGGCCGCGCCGGCGGCCTGCGGGAACGGACCAACCGCGCCGCTTTGGCCGCACGGCTGGTGCACCCCGTGTGCCAGCATGAAGACGTAATACGGCAACATGATGGCCCAACCGCCGTAAGGCCCGCTGCTCACGCCAGCCAGCGCCAGCACACCCAGCAGCGTGCCGCTGCCC
>JANLQZ010000517.1:0-2855 GCA_031368125.1 Betaproteobacteria bacterium | reverse complement strand
CGGCAGCGGCAGCAGGAACTGCTGCAGCGGGCGATGCACGGCGACGGCCGCTACGATTGCAGCTACCGGGTCTGCTGGCCGGACGGCAGCGTGCACGACATCCATGGCCGCAGCGAGGTGTCCTTCGGCGCCGATGGCCAGGCCGTGCGCGTCGTCGGCACGGTGCAGGACATCACCGCGACCGAGCGCGCGAAGGATGCGCTGCGCGCATCCGAGTTCGTGGTGAACTCGGTCGACGACATGGTCAGCGTGATCGACCGGGACGGCATCTACCGGATGGTCAACGACGCCTGGTGCCGAGACGTCGGGCTGTCGCGCGAGCAGGCGATCGGCAAGCCCGGCACCGAGTTGTTCCCGCTGCTGTCCACGCCGGAGCGTTTGCGCGCCTTGCACGAGTGCGTCGAACTGCGCCAGCCGCGGGTGGTCCGGGCGGAGGTGGAGCTGTCGGCTGCCGGAGCGTGTTTCATGGAGACCAGCTACACCCCCTACGTGTCGCCAGGTCAGGGGGTACTCGGGGTGGTGGCGGTCACGCGCGATGTCACCGAGCAGGAAGCCACGCGACGCGCGCTGGCCGCCAGTCTGGAGAACCTGCGCCGTACCTTCAACGCCACCACCGACGGCATGTACGCCTACGACGTGGGCGACGTCAGCGGCCGCTTCCTGTTTGCCAACGACCGGTACCTTCAGATGTGGGGCATTCCGCTCGAACAGGCGGCAACCCTCGGCCGTGCCGAACTGATCGCGGCCGCGCGCAAGTTGTTTGTCGATCCCGACCTCGAGATGCGGCGCATCGCCGACATCATGGCGCTCGACGTGCCGCACGAGGACCGGCTGGTGCTGCGCGACGGCCGCGTGTTGCAGCGCCGCAGCGTGCCATTGCAAGGCGGCACGGGATCCACCCGGGTGTGGAGTTTTCGCGACATCACGCGCGAGGAGCAGGCATTCGAGGCGATTCGCGCCAGTGATGCGCAGCAGCGCGCATTGATGGACGCGTTTCCCGGCTACGTCGCCGTGATCGACCAGGACTACACCTACAGCTACGTCAACACATCGATGGCCAGGCTGGTCGGCATGCCCGCGCAGCAGATCGTCGGTCGCCATATGCGCGACATCCTTGGCGAGCAGCGGTTCCAGGACAACGCGCGGGAATTCCAACGCGCCGCACTGGGACAACGCGCGGTGGTGCACCGGACCTTCCCGGCGACCGCCGACCGGCCGAAGACGGAGCTCGAACTGACCCACGTGATGGGCCTGGAGGCCGGTGGCACGCGCCAGAAATATTACGCCTTCGCGGTCGACATCACCGACCGCCAGCAGGCCGAGGATGCGCTGCTGCTGGCCAAGGAGGATGCCGAGCGGGCCAATCTGGCCAAGAGTGCGTTCCTGGCCAGTGTCAGCCACGAGCTGCGCACGCCGCTGAACGCGATCCTGGGGTTCTCGCAGCTGCTGCGTTCGGACCCGCAGATGTCGCAGGGCTCGAGCGACAACGCGGGCGAGATCGAGCGGGCCGGCCAGCACCTGTTGACGCTGGTCGACGACCTGATCGACCTGGGCCGTGTCGAGGCCGGCCATCTCGAACTGTCCATGGTCCGGGTGGCGGTGGAGTCGGTCATCAACGAGAGCCTGTCGCTGGTCGCGCCGCTGGCGGCACAACAGGGCATCCGCATCGTGTACGCCGGCGGCGATGCGCGCAACGCGATGGTGCTGGCCGACCCGGTCCGCCTGCGCCAGATCATCATCAATTTGCTGTCCAACGCGATCAAGTACAACCGTGCCGAAGGAACGGTTCGTGTCAGCTGCCAGCGGCGCAGCAGCCCCTGCGGTGGCGCTCCGGTGGTGCGCGTCTCGGTCAGGGATACCGGCTTCGGGATTGCGCCCGAGCGCTCCAGCCGGGTCTTCTCGGCCTTCGACCGGCTGGGTGCGGAGCGCGGTGTGGTCGAAGGCACGGGCATCGGTCTGGTAATCACCAAGCGTCTGGTCGACGCGATGGGCGGCGCCATCGGTTACGAGAGCCAGGTCGGCGAAGGCAGCACTTTCTGGGTCGAACTGGCGCAGGCGACTCCCGTGGCTGCGGCGGACCGGTCGTCCCGGCCCGCGGCAACAACTGATCCAGCACCGCGCAAGCAGCGCCCGCGGGTGCTGGTGGCCGAGGACTACGCGCCCAACCAGGCCGTGCTCAAGCTGCAGCTGGCCAGCCTCGGTTGCGAGGTGGAGGTGGTCAACGACGGGGCCGCGGCACTCGCCAGATGGTCCTCTTCCCCGTTTGACCTGATCCTGACCGACCTGGACATGCCCTTGATGGGTGGCCTGGAGCTGGTGCGCGCCGTGCGATTGCGCGAACGGGTGCGTGGCGGTCACGTTCCGATCGTCGCGCTCAGCGCCGCCATCGTTGGCGACGAGCGATCACGTTGCACGGCGGCCGGCATGGACGACGTGCTGAGCAAACCGATATCGATCGAGGGCCTGGCGGCCATGCTGGCGCACTGGCTCGGCGTGGCGCCCGCGGTCCGGCCACCGGATGCGGCGCCGGCCCGCTCGGCGCCGGCCTCGGCCGTCCCGGCGGTACTCGACCTGGACTTCCTGCGCAGCGTGCTGGGCCGCACCAGCATGGCGCAGGCGCAGGTGCTGCTGACCACGTTCGTCGGCGCGGCGCGGACCGGGTTGAAACAACTGGAACCGCGTCGGGACGACACGGCGGCCGTGGTGCGAGAAATGCACCGGCAGCAGTCTTCCGCGCGCACCGTCGGGGCGATGGCTTATGCGGAACTCGCGCACCAGCTGGAGCGTCTGGCACGCACCGATCCGGCGGCCGACCGCGCGCGCCGGATCAGCGACCTGGGCGCCGCGCTGCGCCG
>JANLQZ010000705.1:0-2877 GCA_031368125.1 Betaproteobacteria bacterium | reverse complement strand
ACGAGCAATTTCTTCTTGCTCCAGAGTTTGGATCAGGTTCATTTCTTCCTCAAGTGATCATGTACACGCCAGCGTCGAAATGACACAAAGGGCTTCCTGGCAATTGGCAGGCAGCGGCCGGACAGAGGATCGGATAACCTTTGATTATAGCAAGGATCGGACATCAGGTCGGCTGCGGGAGCGCCGTCAAGGTCAACAACCCGACGCCAGGCAGGCTTCGTCCCTCGCGCTCAGTCGCCCCGCTTTGCGTGCCTGCAAGACGAGGTCGGGGCGGTGCATTTCTGTCAGCAGCAACCGTTGGTCGCGACGCCAGCGCTCGATGTCGGCATGGTGGCCCGACATCAACACTTCGGGAACCGACAATCCGCGCCATGAATCCGGGCGGGTGTAGTTCGGGCAATCCAGCAGGCCGTCGAGCGCCGGATTGAAACTGTCTTGCTGGTGACTCAATTCGTCGCCAAGCACGCCAGGTTGAAGACGCGCGACTGCGTCCAGCAGCGCCATTGCGGCAATCTCGCCGCCCGACATGACGAAATCACCAAGACTGATCTGCTCGTCCACAAACGTGTCCACGAAGCGCTGGTCGATACCTTCGTAACGGCCGCATACCAGAACTGCGCCCTGGCTCCCGGCCCATCGCTGAACGTCCGCGTGCCTGAGCGTCTTGCCCAGCGGGGAAAACAGGACCACCGGCGCGGCGCTCGCGCGCAATGCCTGGACATGCTGCAGGCATCTGGCCAACGGTTCAGCCAGCATGACCATGCCGGGACCTCCTCCGAAAGGCCGGTCGTCTATTCGACGGTAGCTCCCTTCAGCAAAATCGCGCGGGTTGGTCAACCGGACGTCGACCTGGGACGACTCAAAGGCCCGCCGCGTCACGCCCACCGCCAGCAGCGGCGTAAAGAGCTCTGGAAAAAGCGTGATGACGTCAAAACGCACGGGCACGCTCAGTAGTCGACTTGCCAGTCAACTGTGACGCGTTTGGCTGCGAGATCGACCGCGTCCACAAATGCCGCGACGAAGGGAATCATGCGCTCACGGACCACGCCGTCGGCCTGATACTTCAAGACCAGCACCGCTTGCGCCGCGGTGGACAACAATTCCGATATGTGCCCCAGTACAAGGCCCTCGCGGTTGACCACCTCAAGGCCAATCAGGTCGACCCAGTAATACTCGTCAAGCGCCGTGGTCGGGAAACTCGACCGCGGGACGAATACCCTGGCGCCCCTCAGGGACTCGGCAGCGCTTCTGTCGTCAACGGCATGGGCGCTGGCGACGACGCCGCCGGAATGGTCCTTCGCCTCCCTGAGTCGAAGTTTCACGGTGCCTTCAAAGTTCCTGGAGCCCTGCTCTGCGGGCAACAGGTACCACTGCTTCGAAGAAAAAAGTGCTTCCGGGTTGCTGCTGTACGGCAGTACCTTGAACCAGCCTTTGATGCCCCAAGCGTCGGCAATCCGGCCGACTTCGATTGCGTCCGCGGGCAGCTCAGCAGCTTCGAGTTGAGACAACATGAGGCTGTGTAGGGCTTGCCGGGCAGCACGCGCTGCCTTTCGCTTGAAATTCTCAGGCGGCTTTCGCGGCCGCCTGTTCGATCAACCGCTCCACCGTCGGCGAAGCCTGCGCGCCCACGCTTTTCCAATAGGTCATGCGGTCCTGTGCAATGCGGATGCTCTCTTCGCTTGCAGTGGCGATCGGGTTGTAAAAACCGATGCGCTCAATAAAGCGCCCATCGCGTCGGGTGCGTTTGTCGGCCACGACAATGTTGAAAAACGGGCGTGCTTTGGCACCGCCACGGGCGAGTCGGATGACGACCATGATTTATCCTTCGGGGGTGACGGGAATCGCTTCCCGCCATTATTTCAGCGTTGAGACACGTAACTTGGCCACCTGGCCAGCAACACGCTGAAAAGCTTTCTATTATAACGAGAATACCTGATGCCAAATGTGCAGGCGTACCGCAGCGACGACGACGCTACCGCTTCCGTTCTGGCGCGGCCCGTGATTTACCGCGCATGTTTGGCGGAAAAGGCACCGCACCGCCCAGCCGGAACAGACATACGTGAACTGGCAGCTATTGTTGGCGAAGCCCGCGACACCCGGGCCATCGGCCTGCAACGCCCGATCGCCTTGCCGGAAATCGGCTCGTATCGGTCCAACAGGTGGCACCTCGCACAATGGTCAGGCGTGGTTCTCGTGAAACGCGACCCAGGATTTGGCAACATGGCGCCGGCACCGGTGGCAGCCCGATGAAAAACCGGAACAAGACGGTTGCCGCGTGGCTGGCATTCACGGGCGGCCCTTTCGGGTTGCACCGCTTCTACCTGATGGGCTGGCGCGATTGGCTTGGTTGGGCCTTGTGCATACCCAGTGGCATGGGTATCTATGGGCTCGCGCGCGTACAACAATTCGGACTGGACGACCACTGGAGCTGGGTCTTGATTCCGTTGCTGGGATTCACGATCGCGGGTTGTGCCCTGACCGCAATAATTTTCGGGCTGATGACACCACAGGACTGGCACGCGAAATTCAACGCGTCGAACGAATGGGACCCTCTGGCCGGCGGCACGAATTGGCTGACCATCGCTGCCGTCGTGTTCGCGCTGCTGGTAGGAACCGCAGTGCTGATGTCGGCCATCGCATTTAGTTTCCAGCGCTATTTCGAGTACCAAATGGAACAGCCGCCGAAAGTTCCGCAATAACAAATGCCGGCAGCAGACTACGCCGCATTCGCAGGCACGACGGTCGACCTCAGAAGACCTGGAGGCTGACCCAATAGGCGACCGCAGCGACAAACGCAGTGGATGGAATGGTGAGCACCCAGGCCCAAACAATATTGCCAGCGACGCCCCACCTGACGGCGCTGGCGCGCTGGGTCGC
>JANLQZ010000456.1:0-7802 GCA_031368125.1 Betaproteobacteria bacterium | reverse complement strand
CCACCCTAGCTTGGCCCAAACAGCCGCTTCCTTTCCCCACAAACCGGTCAAACTGCTGGTGTCGTTTCCACCGGGTGGATTTGCGGACTTGGTGGGACGCGGGCTGGCACAGGCACTTTCGCAACTCTGGGGACAGCCCGTGGTGGTCGACAACAAGCCGGGTGGGGCTAGCATTCTCGCGACCGAACTCGCTGCCAAAGCGCCACCCGACGGACACACCCTGTACCTTGCAACCGACGGGCCGTTTGTGATCAACCCATTGCTCTACAAGACGCTGTGATATGACCCAGTCAATGACTTCACGCCGGCGGCCATGGTGGCGCAGACGCAATTCGGATTGGTGGTAAATCCCGACAAGGTCAGTGCCAAGACCGTCGCTGAACTGGTGGCCACGCTGCGTGCGGATCCGGCCAAAGTGCTGGATTATTCGTCAGGTGGTGCGGGTGGACCGCACCACCTGCACATGGAGACCTTCAAAGCCAACACAGGTACCAATCTCGCCCACATTCCCTACAAAGGCGGTGCTCCCGCCCTGCAGGCCGTGTTGTCGGGCGAGGTGTCGGCCGCATTTGCGGGTGTGTCGACCGCCATGCCGCATGTGAAAGCCGGAAAGCTCAGAATGCTGGCGGCGGGTGGCGCGAAGCGCTCCTTGCTTGCGCCGGATGTCCCCACCTTCACCGAAGCGGGTTACCCTGGATTTGAGCCTACGGCATGGGCGGGCGTGGTGGTACCCAAAGGTACACCCCAAGCGATAGTGGACAAGATTGAGGCCGATGTGCTGAAAGTCGCGCGCGATCAACAGTTCAGCCAGAAGCTGGTTTTGGTGGGTGCCGATCCATTGTCCGCGACCGCAGCGGAGTTTCGTCAAATTATCCGTACAGACACTGCGTCGACTGGATGCAGCAGCGCCGCTCAATCAGCTAGTCTCCACGCTTCGGCGCAGCGCTGGGTAGCCCTCGAGGCATAGCGGTGCGCTTCCTGGCTGGAGCCTGCGCGATTATTGCGGCCTGGGCCTGCTCGTCGTCGGCCAGATTGGCGATCATGTTCAGCAATACCTGACGCGCTGTTGCCAAGCTCTTCGGGTCGATGTTCCTGACACTGATATGGTTGGTGTCTTCGGCCAAAGGCACCAGGCGTATCTTGAGCCCCCTTCCTGCGGCGGTGAGGTGTACGTACACATTTTTCTTGTTGGTGGGCAGTTGCGACCGCGTGATGTAGCCCAACGACTCCATCGCCTTCATCGCGGCAAAGGTGGTGGACTCCATCACGCCAGCATGCGCACTCAATTCCTTTTGCGTGAGCCCGTCAACCTCCCACAGAATGCGAAGGAAAGTCCAGTGGCCAAAAGGCACCTTGTGCGCGGCCAGTCGAATATGCAATGCGCGGCGAAAGGCTCTCTCGGCATCGCGGATCAGATGCGCCGTGCGGTCATGGGGGACTGCTTCACGCCAATGGTGCAGGATATTTTGGACCTCGGTTTTCATGCTGGCGTCTTCACCTGGAACCGCATTGTTTGCGGGCTCCGGCTGCGCGACGATTCAAGTACCGCCAGACACACCTCGGTGGTTGCACGCGCCCACGCGGCGCCGTGCAGTGGCGGCTTGCCGTCGATCACCGCGCTGAACAATTCATCGACCACCTCGCGGCGCGGTACGTCCGGCGCGGGCAGCGGTTCAAAGCTGTGCTGGTCGTCCGCAAAGATGTCTATCCCAGTGGGCAGCGGGCGAAGGTCGGCCTTTTCGCAGCTCACGATGATTTGGCCAAAGTGCTGGTGTTTCAACGGAGTAGCGGGCGCGGTCGGCGCCTGGTACGCATCGCCACCGTAGTTGCGCGCGGCCTTCAATCGGCGCTCTTGCAGTGAACCTGTGGCTTGCGCCAAACGCCTGCGTGCTGCGCCATATTCCCGTGGGTCCTTGGCTTGCCCCATCTCTCCAATGTTGCCCAGCAACGCGTCACTGTCGAAGTGTGCGTAGCCGCTGTAGGTGGCGCTTGCGAAAGCGCCGTCTTCGAACTCCAGCAGCGCTTGGTAGGCGCCCTCGGTGGGGCGCGACGCGTCCCAGGCACCGGCATGGGCCATCACGCTTCGAACCAGGCCGCCACCCAACAGACGCACGATGTCCATCTGGTGGGTGGCCTGGCTGTGTATCACGCCGCCTCCGGCGCCGGTGTCAAGCTCTTCGGGACGGCGCGGGCGGTACAGAAAGTCGGTGAAATTCATGGCCGTGATCATTTTCACGCCGCCATAAAGCCCGCTGTCGATCAGCGCGCGGGTGCGCAGTATCGGCGTATTGAAACTGTGGCTGTGCCCCACCACGACTTGCACCCGGCCAACTGCGGCGGCTTCCAGCATTTCCGTGCACTGCGCCAGCGTGATGGCCATCGGCTTCTCGACCAGCACGTGTTTGCCGCGCGCGGTTGCCATGCGCACATGCTCTGCGTGAAACTGGTGCGGAGTGGCCACATACACCACCTGCACCTCGGGGTCGGCGCACAGCGCATCGACGCTGTCGTAAACCGGCGCGCCGAAATCCCGCACGAATTGCGCTCGCGCTTGGGGCTGCGGATCGGCTGCGGCGACCAACTGGACGCGAGGGTCTTTCAGGAAAGTAGGGAGCATCAACGTGAAGGCCCGTCCGAGACCCGCCGCTCCGATACGCAAGACGCTGCTCACAGGTCGAGTACCAGTTCCGACGACTTGGCGCGCGACACACAGACCATGATCTGATTCTCTTTTTCTTCATCGCTCAACACCATGTCGCGGTGTTCCACTTCGCCCGATAACCAGGTCGTGCGGCACGAGCCGCAGGTGCCGCTCTCGCATGAGCTTTGCACATGCTTGCCGCACGCGCGCAAGGCTTCCAGGATGGACTGCTCCGCCGCCACCGGTACATCCAGGCCGGATTTCTGCAAATGCACCGTGAATGCGGTGTTGGCGGCGAACGCGCTGGCATCGACGCCGAAGCTTTCGAAGTGGATCGATCCCGAAGGCCAGTGGCCCGACATATCGGCCACGCTGTCCATCAGCCCGCGCGGGCCGCAGCAGTAAACATGCGCCTGGGTGGGCGTTTCGAACATGGGCCACAAGTCCAGCGCGTTGTTGATGTCCCCATGGTCGTGGTGCAACTGCACCTTGCCGGCGAATTCCGGCCCGGTCAGCTGCTCCAGAAATGCGGTGTGCCCCGCGTCGCGGGTGCAGTAGACAAGCTTGAAATCCTGGATCCCCGAGGCATTGAGATGCCGCATCATCGACAGGATCGGCGTGATGCCGATACCCCCGGCGATAAACACGAAGCTGCGTGCGCGTGGGTGCAACTCGAAGTTATTGCGCGGCGCGCTGATCGACAGCACGCTTCCCTCGTGCACCTGGTCAGCCATGGCGATTGAGCCACCCCTGCCGAAAGCGTCGCGCTTGACCGCGATCTGGTACGCGGCGGTATCGGCAGGGTCGCTGCACAGGGAATAATTGCGCCGCGCGCCGCCGGGCACCTCGACCGTCAAATGGGAACCGGCGGTAAACCGGGGCAGGGCTGCACCTTGCGCATGGCGCAACTCAAACGACCAGATGCCGTCGGCGACGCGCAACTTGCGCTTGACCACGACATCAAAGAATGGCGGCTCGACGATCGGCGCGGAGGCGGGCGTGGTGTTGGCGTACAAGGGGACGTGACTCCGGATAGAGCGGCCAAAAAAAACTTGACAAACACAAGCGGGGCCAATAATCTTAGCCATCTAAGAATAATTCTGCAAGAAATTTTTCACCTTCTCAATACAAGGATCTCAGCATGTTGACTGCTGAAGAAAACGATTTGCTGTGCCGCGTGCAAGGCAGCGCGCCCATGGGCCAGTTGATGCGCCGCCACTGGACGCCGGTCTGCCTGATCGAGGAAGTCAGCGAGCCTGACGGCACTCCGATCAAGGCGCGCGTGTTTGGCGAAGATCTGGTGGTGTTTCGCGACACCGACGGACGTGTCGGAGTGATGGACGAATATTGCCCGCACCGGCGCGTATCCCTGGTGTTTGGCCGCAATGAAAATTGTGGCCTGCGTTGCCTCTACCACGGCTGGAAAATGGATGTGCATGGCAACGTGCTGGAGATGGTGTCGGAGCCGGTCGCCAGTGGCATGGCGCAAAAAGTCAAGCACCTCGCGTACCCAACCCACGAGTGGGGCGGTTTCGTATGGGCTTACATGGGCCCTCCCGAATCCCGGCCCGAGTTTGCGCCGCCTGCCTGGGCGCCTACCGCCGACACCCGCGTGACGATCGCCAAAGCCATCATTCCATGCAATTGGGCCCAGATCCTGGAGGGTGCGATCGACTCGGCGCACAGTTCCAGCCTGCATTCTTCGGACATGGTGCCTGCGCGCGTCGATAGCGCCAAGGCAACCGACACAGCCTGGCTCCGGCCGTCCACCGACAAGGCGCCGCGCATGCAGGTTGAACATGGCGCCTACGGTTTTCGCTATGCGGCCATACGCCGGCCGATCACCAACGCAGCGGCCAACGATTACGTTCGCTCGACTGTATTCGTGGCACCTGGCACCGTGTTGATTCCCCCCAACAATCTGTACAACGTCGCCAACATCAACGTGCCGATGGACGACACCTGTACCGCGTTCTATTTCATTGCCTGGGGCCACGCATCGCAAACCCCGGACACCGCTACCTGGAGGAAGTTCCTGGGTCAGACTGTCGGCGTGGATCTGGACGAAAAGTACGTGCCGTTGCGCAACCGCAGCAACAATTTCTGGCAGGACCGCGACGCCATGAAGGCCGGCAATTACACCGGCATCACCGGCTTCCCGAATCAGGACATCGCGATGTGGGTCACCATGGGCCCGATCGCCGACCGTACCCATGAACGCCTGGGCGCCAGTGATCTGGCGATTGTCGAGTTCCGCAAGCAGATGCTCGGGGCGGTACGCGCGTTCGAACGCGGCGACCCAGCCATTGGCACCGGTGCCTCCGCCATCCCTGCGGTCGTGTGCGCGTTCCAGGCGATCATCCCCAAGACCACCGACTGGCGGGTTTTCCCGTCTTCCTATGTGTGGGAGGATACCGGCGCCCCCGCGCTGGAGCCCTCGTATTCGACTCCCGCCCAGTAGCTGCCTACGATTGCATGCTCGGTCTTATTTAAAGCAACCTGGAGACTTGCCATGAACCAACGCCGGACCCTTCTTCTGGCTTCCACTCTGTTGGCAGCCGGCGCCATCGGCTTTCCGCTGTCGGCAATTGCACAGGCTGGTTACCCTAACAAGTCGATCAGGTTCATCGTGCCGTACTCAGCCGGGGGACTGCCGGACACTGTGGCGCGCATCGTCGCCCAGCGGCTCGGAGAGCGGCTCGGCCAGTCGGTCATAGTCGATAACAAACCGGGGGCAAATGGCGTCGTGGCCGCTCAGGCGCTGGCGTCGTCGCCAGCCGACGGCTATACCTTTCTGGTAACTGACGGGTCGATGTTTTCGATCAATCCGGCGATCTACAAGAACCTCAGCTACGACTTCAAGCGGGATTTCATTCCGGTATCGCTGATTGGCCGTTCCCCGCTCTACCTGGCTGTGCATCCCAAGATCGGCGTCAGTTCGCTGCAGGAGTACATCGCGCTGGCCAAGGCCAAGCCCGGCACGCTGACCTATGGCTCGTCGGGTGTCGGCAGTACCCACCACTTGACCATGGAAGCCATGAAGGCCGCGCTCGGCCTGAATATTCAACATATCCCTTTCAAGGGCTCCGGACAGTCGGTTCCGGCATTGATCGGCGGTCAGGTGGACTCCGTGATCACCGCACTGCCATCGGTCGCCGGTTTCGTGAAGGCCAACCAGGCCAGGCTGATTGCGAGCAATTCGCCCCAGCGCTCGAGCTTGGCGCCCAGTGTTTCCGTGATTGCAGAAGTCATTCCCGGCTTCGATTTTGCTGTTGTCGTGGGGCTGCTGGCGCCGACCGGCACGCCGCCTTCGATAGTCGAACGCATCAGCGCGGAAGTGGAGAAAGTCGTGCGCATTTCGGAGACGGCGCAGGCACTCGATATCGCAGGCGTTGAAGCGGTAGGTAGCAAACCGAGCGAATACGCCAACGTAATCCAGGGCGAAATCGAACGCTTGTCTAAGGCCATCAAGGTGGCAGGCATCAAGCCCGAGTAAGCCGCGCATGTCGAAGCTAAAACTGACCTTCGGCTGCTGGAACTACGACCGCACCCGCGCGCTGATGGACGGCAGCGTGGTGCCAGACGGAATCGACCTGAACTATCTCGAAATGCCGGTGGAGGAAACCTTCTTCCGCATGTTGCGGCACAAGGAGTTCGAGGTGGCCGAGATGTCGCTGTCGTCCTACACCGTGTCGATGTTCAATCCGGCCCGGCCATTCGTGGCAATTCCGGTGTTCCCGTCGCGCTTCTTCCGGCACTCGTGCATCTACGTCAACGCGGGTGCAGGTATCCGCGAGGCAAAAGACCTGATTGGCAAACGCGTCGGGAACCCCGAGTACCAGATGACCGCGCCGATGTGGATACGTGGCATCCTGTCCGACCACTACGGCGTGCCGGTCGACAGCGTAACCTATTTCACCGGCGGCGAAGAAGAGCCGGGCCGATCCGAAAAACTCAAGCTCGATCTTCCTGCCAATATCAAGGTGCAGAGCATCGGTCCTGAGCAGACGCTGGCGCAAATGCTGCTGGACGGCGAGATCGACGCCTTGTACACCGCACGCATGCCGTCCAGTTTTCTCACCGGCGGCGGCAAGGTGAAACGCTTGTTTGAAGACTACGAGACAGTCGAGCGCAACTATTTCAAGGAAACCGGCATATTTCCGATCATGCACACGGTGGCGCTGCGGCGCGATGTCTACGAGGCCAACCGCTGGATCGCACAGTCGATGATGAAAGCGCTTTGGGAATCGCAGCGCCGCAGCTATGCCGACCTGTATGAGACTGCCGCGCTCAAGACCATGTTGCCGTGGCTGACAGCGCACGTCGAGCAAGTCAAGCGCGAGATGGGGGAAGATTTCTGGCCCTATGGATTCGAGAAGAACGAGGCCACGTTGCGCACCTTTTTGCGCTACCACTTCGAGCAAGGGCTATCCAAGCGATTGCTCGAGCCGCGCGAATTGTTTGCGCCTGAGTCGCTCGAAGCGTTCAAGATCTAGCCCCTGACCGCGGCGTCGCCAAGCAGGCAGCTTTGCGAGTATCCATACTGCGCTTTTCGGTCATCGCAAGTGATATGCGCGACCACTGCCTCAATCTTTCCTTGTGGCGCCCAACTGGCGTAGGTTTTGGCGTAACTTTTACGCACCTTTTAGCAATCTTCCTCTGGAGGGCCGTTCTGCCATTGAACTACACCCGCAGTCGCCCGAGTGGGCAGGAAAGGAGTTTACTTCAGGATGTCGCCGATACACAGGTACTTGATCTCGACATAGTCGTCCATGCCGTGGTGCGAACCTTCGCGGCCCAGGCCGGACTGCTTGACGCCGCCGAAGGGCACGTGTTCGGTCGCCAGGATGCCGACGTTGATTCCCACCATGCCGTATTCGAGCGCTTCGCTGACGCGGAAGATGCGGCCCACGTCGCGGCTGTAGAAATAACTGGCCAGACCGAATTCGGTGTGGTTGGCCGCATCGATGGCGTCCTGCTCGGTCTTGAACCGGAACACCGGCGCGAACGGGCCGAAGGTTTCTTCGCGCGCGCACAACATCTCGGCGGTGGCTTCGGCGAGCACGGTCGGCTCGAAGAACTGGCCCTGCAGCTGCGCGCCGCCCACCATCACCTTGCCGCCGCGCGCAATCGCGTCGGCGACATGGCGCTTGACCTTTTC
>JANLQZ010000435.1:0-3606 GCA_031368125.1 Betaproteobacteria bacterium | reverse complement strand
GCAGTCCGCACCGGTGCCCGAGACCAGCGCGCTACCGCGCATCGAACAGTTCCTGCTCAACCAGCGCGGCGCCGAAGCGGTCAGCAAGAGCATCAAGGAACTGAGAGCAAAGGCCACCATCACCTATTTGGGCGACTTTGCTCAGACGAGGGGCTCGGCAGGCAATACCGCTGCCGGCCAACCGGCCCCATCGGCGTCGGCGGTTGCTGCGGCCCCGGATATGGGTGTCCGACCCAGCGTTTCGGTGGCTCCGACGCCGAGCGCATCCGCTGCGACCCCATGACATGAATCACCTTGGAATGAGGTGCTGCCGGACTCAACGGTTGAGATGAAGGCGCCCTGCGACGCGACGACTGCCGGTATGCGGAGTGGATGGATTGCTGCAAACGGCGCGCTGCTCCAGAGTCGCGACTCGTGCCGGATTGCGTTGTCGCCTGCAAATGCGATAAGCGCCTGCTCGCCCGGCGAGTCCAACGAGTTGCCGCGAGAGACTGCCGCATTTTCCAGTGACAATTGAACAGCATCAGCACTCAGGGAACGACACAGCATGACCATCCTCGTCACCGGCGGTGCCGGCTTCATTGGCAGCAATTTCGTGCTCGACTGGCGAGCGGGTTCCACTGAATTGGTGGTCAACCTGGACAAACTTACCTACGCGGGAAATCTGCAAAACCTGGCCTCGCTGGCGGGTGACGCGCGGCATGTGTTCGTGCATGGTGACTTCGGCGACGCGGCGCTGGTCGACCGGTTGCTGGCACAACACCGGCCGCGCGCGGTGGTCAATTTCGCGGCCGAGTCGCACGTGGACCGTTCGATCCACGGGCCGGGCGAGTTCATCCAGACCAATATCGTGGGCACGTTCCACCTGCTCGAGTCGGTGCGCGCGTACTGGGGCGGCCTGGGTGACCCGGCCAAGGCGGCGTTCCGGCTGCTGCATGTGTCTACCGACGAGGTGTATGGCTCGCTGGCCACGGCCGACCCTGCCTTTACCGAAACCAGACGCTACGAGCCCAACAGTCCCTACTCGGCCTCCAAGGCGGCCAGTGACCACCTTGTGCGCGCCTACCACCACACCTATGGCATGCCAGTGCTCACGACCAACTGCTCCAACAACTACGGTCCGTACCATTTTCCCGAGAAGCTGATCCCGCTGATGATCGTGAACGCGCTGGCCGGCAAGCCCCTTCCAGTCTACGGCGACGGCCAGCAAATCCGCGACTGGCTCTACGTCAAGGACCATTGCAGCGCGATCCGCCGCGTGCTCGAGGCCGGGCGCGTGGGCGAGACTTACAACGTCGGCGGCTGGAACGAAATGCCCAACCTGGACATCGTGCACACCGTGTGCGCCCTGCTCGACCAGTTGGCGCCACGTGCCGACGGCCAGCCCCACAAGCGCCAGATCACTTATGTCACCGATCGCCCTGGCCATGATCGGCGGTATGCGATCGATGCGCGGAAAATCGAGCAAGAACTGGGCTGGAAACCGGCCGAGACCTTCGAGACCGGCATTCGAAAAACGGTACGGTGGTACCTCGACAACCAGGCATGGGTGGCAAACGTGCAGAGCGGCGGCTACCGCGACTGGATGGCCAAGCAATATGGCGCACGACCGTCGGCATGAAGATTCTGTTATTTGGTCGCGATGGCCAGGTTGGCTGGGAACTGCAACGCAGCCTGGCGGTGATTGGCGAGTTGGTAGCGCTGGGACAAGACAGTGTTGCAAACCCGCACGGGTTATGCGGCGACTTCATCGACCTGGCCGGTCTGGCAGAGACCGTGCGGCGGGTGGCGCCCGACGTGGTTGTGAACGCCGCGGCACACACAGGTGTGGACAGCGCTGAAAGCGAGCCGGAGTCTGCCCGCACGCTCAACGCATTGGCGCCGGCGGTTCTCGCCGCAGAGGTCAACCGGCGTGGCGCCTGGCTGGTGCACTACTCTACCGACTACGTGTTCGACGGTAGCGGCACCAAGCCATGGCAAGAGTCGGACGCGACCGGCCCGCTCGGGGTCTATGGCCAGACCAAGCTCGAAGGCGAGCAGGCAGTGGCCACATGCGCGAAGCACCTCACGCTCAGGACGAGTTGGATCTATGCCGCGCGTGGTGGCAACTTTGCCAAGACGATGCTGCGCCTTGCCGGCGAACGCGACGCGTTGACGGTGATCGACGACCAGTTTGGCGCACCGACGTCGGCCGAATTGCTGGCCGATGTGACGGCGCACACGCTTCGCATCGCGATGGCTAGACCGGAGTTGGCGGGGCTGTACCACTGCGTGGCCGCAGGTGAGACCAGCTGGCACGCCTATGCCTGTTATGTACTGGAGCAGGCACTGGAACTGGGCTGGGTGCTCAAGGCCGGGCCGCAGCAGGTGGCCGCGGTGGCTACGGCCAACTACCCGACGCCGGCCCGCCGGCCCCTGAACTCGCGCCTCGATACCACCCGGCTGCAGGCAAAATTTGGGTTGCACATGCCGCATTGGCAGGTACACGCCCGGCGCATGTTGCAAGAAATTGCTCCGACTGCTGCAGGCGCGCCATGACTCGCCCCGCAACCACCGGTGTCCGGCGCAAAGGCATCATCCTGGCCGGTGGATCGGGTACCCGGCCACCCAAGTCGTAAGCAAGCAGTTGCTCCCGATTTGTGACAAGCCAATGATTTATTACCCACTGAGCACGCTGCTGCTGGCGGGTATCCAGGACGTGCTGGTGATCTCGACTCCGCAGGACACACCCCGGTTCGAGCAGCTGCTGGGCGACGGCAGCCAATGGGGCATCCGGCTAAGTTGCGCCGTGCAACCGTCGCCCGACGGGTTGGCGCAGGCATTCCTGATTGGCGAGGACTTCCTGGCCGGCGGACCAAGCGCGCTGGTCTTGGGTGACAACATCTTTTATGGCCACGACTTTGCCGCCTTGCTGCTTCGAGCCGACCAGCAAACCCGTGGCGCGACGGTGTTTGCGTATGCCGTGCAAGACCCCGAACGTTACGGGGTGGTCGAGTTCGATTCGGTCGGCCGGGCGATCAGTGTGGAAGAAAAGCCGAAGCATCCCAAGTCACGTCATGCGCTGACGGGCTTGTATTTCTATGATGGCCAAGTAGTCGAAATGGCAAAGAAATTGGAGCCCTCGGCGCGCGGCGAGTTGGAGATCACCGATCTGACGCGCATGTATCTGGAACAAGGATCGCTAGACGTGCAAACCATGGGCCGCGGCTACGCCTGGCTCGATACCGGCACGCACAAATCGATGATGGACGCGAGCCAGTTCATATACACAATTGAAGACCGCCAAGGATCGAAGGTGGCGGCGCCGGAGGAACTGGTGTGGAGGCAAGGCTGGATCGACGACGCACAACTGGAGCGACTCGCGCAGCCATTGGTGACGTCCGGTTACGGCCAGTACCTGTTGCGACTCCTGTGCGAAAAGGCACCTGTATGAGAATTCGCCCGTGTCTGGTGACCGACGTGCTGTTGCTGGAGCCCAGTGTCTTCTGCGACGATCGCGGCTTCGTTTTCGAGAGTTTCAATCAGCGCGTATTCAAGCAGGTCACCGGATTGGACGTGTACTTCGTTCAGGACAACCATTGCCGCTCGTCACACAACGTGTTGCGT
>JANLQZ010000426.1:0-4366 GCA_031368125.1 Betaproteobacteria bacterium | reverse complement strand
CGCGCGCGCTCTGGCCGCGCGCGGTGATCAGGTAGGTGTTGACCTTGTTGCAGGTCGTGGACGCGCGCCCTCCCACCACCCGGCTGGAGCCCAGCAGTTGGTTGTTGAGCGACATCTGCTCGATGAAATAACGTTGCTGGCTGTTGCCGCCCGCGCATGCAATGTCGATGCTGCCCACGCACAAGGAATTGGCGTTGGTCCAGGTCATCGTCAGCGGGCTGTTGGCAGGCGCGACAAGGCCCGCCAGGCGGCCGATCGGCAGCAGCTGCGGAGTGGCCCCGGCCGCATAGGTGGTGAAACCGGCGTTGCTGAAGTTGGTGCCGGTAGAGAGCCAGCGCTCGGCCGCGGTGATGGCGGTTTCGCCGTTGTTGATGGCGCTGTCTTCGAACTGCAGGTTACCGGCCAGCTTGAACTGGGTGCTGGAGGTGCTGATGGCGGTGATGCCGATCATCATGATCAGCACCAGGATCAGCAGTGCGATGACCAGTGTGGCGCCGCGCTGGCGGGCGGGAAGATGGCGGGTGGATAAGCGGCGCATGGTGACCCCCTCAGTTGCGCAGTTGGACCACGGTGGTGAAGAGCTGGCGGCGGAAACCGTCATTGGGCGGCGTGTAGCCCGCCACGCTACCCATGGCGGGGACCGGCAGCGGTACATAACCGGGCTCGGGCGTCGCATTGCGGGCCAGCAGCCAGATGCGCACCGAGTTGACCTGTTCCCAGTCGGTCACGCCGGTGGCGTGCGAGTCGCCGGCCAGCGAGTCGACATATTGCGTGGTCGGCGCGGTCGTCAACTGGCCGTACTGCACCTGCAAACGTTCTATGCCGCTGGCCACCAGTTCGCGCTGCATGGTCCCATCGGGTAGCAGCGCTACCCGGTACAGCGCCGGCACGAGCGGGCTTTCGGTGGCGTTCTGCGTAAACGGGCTGATGTAGTACACGTAGATTTGCATCGCGAAACTCGCCAGCGGCGTCGGCGGGCCGCCGAATGCGGGCGCGGTCACACCCTGGAACACCTGGCCCTGCTCGTAGCTGGAGTGGAAGTAGACGGCGCCGGCGGCCAGCGCGGTACTCGGGATCACAGCGAGCCGGCGCACCACCAGCACATCGTTGCCGGCGGAATAATTGGCATCCCCGATGCAGTTTCCGACCGCGGCATCCCCGAACGGATTGCTGTCGTCGGCGCCCCACACACCCTGGCGGATGTTGGCGACAAATGCCGCCACCGTGCCGCCGGCTTCCGCGCAGCCGGTGACCGCCAAGGCCCCAGGTGCGCTGGGCTCGGCCCAGGTGTAGCCGCGAAACCCCGCCTCGCGCAGTTCCTGCTTCATCGAATTGAGCGCGTAACGCCCGTTGGTCAACAGTTCCGAGGTGCGCTCGTTGGCGCGTGAATTGCTCGAGTTGGTCGCCAGCACGCCCACCAGTCCGGCCAGGATGCCCAGGCCGATGGTGATCGAGATCATCATCTCGATCAGGGTAAAACCCGCCGTCCGGCCCGGACGCGTGGTGACCATTGCGGATAACCTGCGCAGGTTGGTGTTGGTGTTCATGGCATCAATTGAAGACGGTGCGCGTGGCGGTGTAGAAAAACCGCTCGCCGGTGCCAGCGGCATTGCTGCCGATTTGCGTGGTGGCATCGAAAGCGGCGTTGGTGGTGTCGGCGCGCCGGTCGACCCAACTGATCCGGATCAGGTAATTGATCGGGTTGCTGAATACCGGTGCGCCGTCGCACACGCCGTTCAGATCGGCATCGATGCACACCTCCCACGAACTTTGCGGCAGGGTCGCAAAAACCGTGTTTTGCCATTGCAAAAGATCGAAGGTGGCCAATGCGGCCGGGGTGCAGGCACCGTCCTGGCAGGCGGTATTCGGGGCCGCGGCGACGCCCGACGCCGCCAGCACATAGTTGCCGGCCACCGCCCCCGCCTTGTTGGCCTCGATGCGTTCCGCCAGGTCGGCGACCAGGAACACCGCCTGGGTGCGAAACTGCCCGCCCTGGTTCAGGCGCATCGAATAGGCCTGCAGGCCGGCGGTGCCGAGCAGCGCCAGCGAGACGATCAGCAGCGTGACCAGCACTTCGATCATCGAGAACCCGCGCGAGCGGCCGCGCCGGCAGCCGCGTTGGGTATCTCGGTGCACGGTTTGGGTGAATTGACACTGGATCATGAACGCACCTGTTACTTGGAGATGTGCCCGGTGGCGGCAATCGTGACCGTTCGGGCGGCGGCGCCGGACCAGGTTCCGCCCACCGTAAGTGTGGCCGGCAAGCCAGCGACGCCCTGCGTGCTGTCGGGCTTGAAGCGGACGGTCGCAGCCGAACCGGTGAGTGTGAGGTTGGTGTCGAGGGGCGGGCGCACCGTCATCGGGGTGGTGCTCGAGCATTGGTCGGCTACCGCGCCTTCGGTGCAGATCACCCAGCCGGCGCGCCAGTCGGTGCCGGCGCCGCACTGGGTGCCGGCGGCATTACGCACGCACATCAAGACCCGGACATTGCGCTTGATCGCCTCGCCGCGCGCCTGGTTCAGGTCGCTGATGACGAGGCCGACCGCCGAGTTCTGCCGCGTGGTATTGAGCATGTCGCGAAACGACGGCACGGCGATCACGGCCAGGATCGAACCGATGGCGAAGACGATCAGCAACTCGAGCATCGTGAAACCGCGCTGCGCGCGCCCTGTGGCGACGGCACCAGGCGCCGGGCAACGTTGCGGGCGCGCGAGATCGCGAGCGGTGGCAATTGGCGCGACAACGGCTTTTGGCGATTTCATGGACTGCAGGCTATCCCAAGCTGGCGCCCGGCGGTGGCACAGACCGACGAATGGCGGCAACCAGCCGTCAGGCGGTAGGCGAGGCGCCCGGCCGCGGCCCCAGAATGCCTGGAACGTGCACTTTTTCACACCTTCGCGCCCATGACCGCCGCCGGGCCGTTCCCAAGGGCGAATTCCGCAATGCGCAGCATGGAGGATGCCTGATGACCGCCGCACGATTTCGACCCGCCCCGGCGACGGCCGCGACCGATCCGGCGGCGGGAACACCGGCCCCCGCAGCTGCGGCGCAGTTCCGCACCACGCCATGAACGACAACGATCCACACTGGATACGCCTGGCGCTGGATGCCGCGGCCCGGGCTGTCGGTGTGGCCGAACCCAACCCGCGGGTCGGCTGCGTGCTGGTTGGTATCGACGGGCAACAAATCGGCGCCGGGTTTACCCAGGCGGTGGGCGGCCCGCATGCGGAAATCATGGCGCTGCGCGATGCCCAGGCGCGCGGCCATGCCACCACCGGAGCCACCGCTTACGTGACGCTCGAGCCCTGCTCGCACCAGGGGCGTACCGGCCCCTGTTGCGAGGCGCTGGCGGCGGCAGGTGTGCGCCGTGTGGTGGCCTCGATCGCCGACCCGAACCCGCTCGTGGCTGGCCAGGGCTTCGGGTATTTGCGCGCCGCCGGAGTCGAGGTCGCGGTCGGCCCCGGTGCGGCCGAATCGCGCGAGCTGAATATCGGGTTCTTCAGCCGCATGCTGCGCAAGACGCCGTGGGTGCGGCTCAAGGTCGCCGCCACACTGGACGGGAAGACGGCGCTCGAGAACGGCATGAGCCAATGGATCACGTCCGAAGCCGCGCGCTCCGACGGGCATTGCTGGCGCGCCCGCGCCGACGCGATCCTGACCGGCATCGGCACCGTGCTCGAAGACAACCCGCGCCTGGACGTGCGGCTGGCGGCTCCTGCGCCGCCGCACACCGAGGGCCCTGTGATTGCCGACCCCGGCATGGCCAACTCTGTCATCCCGGACTCGCTCCGCTCGCCCCGGACCACGATCCGGGGGGATCCACGGATTGCGCGTGAGGCCCGCCATGGCAGCGCTGCAATCAGCCAGCGGCAGCCCATGTTGGTGGTCGTCGACAGCCGGCTCGACACGCCGCTGGACGCGGCATTGTTCCTGCCCGGTCGGCACGTGCTCATCTACGCCGCCGTGGCCGATGCGGCACCCGCGCAAGCGTTGCGCGACCGAGGCGCAACGGTGGTCAACATGCCCGGCCGGGGCGCCGGAACCGCACACAAGGTCGACCTGCGGGGCATGCTGGCCGACCTGGCGGCACGAGAGTGCAACGAACTGCACGTCGAAGCCGGCCACAAACTCAACGGATCGCTGGTGCGTGAGGGCCTGGTCGACGAACTGGTGGTCTATCTGGCGCCCAAGCTGGTCGGCCAGGGGCGCGACATGGCCGACTTCGGCCCGCTCACGGCGCTCGAGCAGGCGCTGCGACTCGAATTCAGGTCAGCCACGATGCTGGGGCCCGATCTGCGCATCGTGGCGCGGGTAGTAGGGCGGGACGATTTCTAGCCCCGCGCCGGTGATGGCGGCCCTGGATCGA
>JANLQZ010000701.1:0-1684 GCA_031368125.1 Betaproteobacteria bacterium | reverse complement strand
TCAGGGCGGGTATCTGAACTCTCGGCCATGGTGGCATCGGGAGGCAGCAAGGGTCTTAATCCCTTTGAATTCAGGGCGGGTATCTGAACTGCATTCCCCAAGAAAGTCTTTGTTGGCAACCACTTGGCGGGCGGTTTGCCGCGACTTTGTCGGTGCAGCCATTCTAACGATTTTCCTCATAAGGCAGCGCCATCACCCAACAATATTCCTTCTGGCAGGATGGCGCTGCCAAGGGTCACTTTCCATGGATCGGCCGGTATGCGGTAGGCGCGAACGTCATCTGCATTCTTGTCTATCAATCCGGCGATATTCACCATGATGTTGCCCATTTTCGCGGCGCAGGCGTCGACCAGGAAGACCGAGTATTGCACCGGCACGCCCTGCTTCTTCAGGAACTTGAAGACACGCGGAAGACGCTTCTTGTCGGCGATGTCGTAGGTGATGATCCAGCGCGCGCTGGCGTTTTGGCTCACGCCACCATCTCCTTCATGGCCGTTCGGTGCAGGCTGGTGATGTGCAGCAGCAGCGCACTGGCATTACGCGCGCTCCAGCGCTCGAACAACACGGTCAGTTCGGTGTCGGCGCTGGTGGCGTCGGCCAGCGCGCCGGTTCCCAGGTTCATTTCGGCCCACAGCAGTTCACAAAGGTCGTCGTCCAGATCAATCGCTTGCGCGTCCGGTCCCCACAACACCGGGGGCAAGCCGTGTGCCGCGACCTGTGCCGCCACATAGGCCATGCAATAGCCACGTAGCGCGCCGGGCAAATGCAACGGGAAGCGGCCACCATAAACCCACTCGCGTTTGGTCGCCTCCCACTGTTGCGGGCTGATGCGGTCGGCACCCGCCTGGCCCCAGCGGATCAATACTTCCATGCGACGCGAGCGCAGCCAGTGGCGGTAGCGCAGCAAACCCTCGGCGCGCTCCGCCATCAGTTCCAGCGCGGTGGCGAAGCCGGTGTTGTTGCGTTGCGCCGGGTAGGTGGCGCCCAGCGACTGGCCCCCGGCGTCCAGCCAGGTGATGCCAATGCCGCAGCGCAGGCACAGGGCCAACGCGCCGCCGCTCCAGTCCACCGCGCCGGCGCTGCTTACGATGCGGGCCAGTCGCGCCACCGGATAACGCATCACCTGGGCACGGGCGTTGGTCACGACCAGAGCTTCGGCGGTGCAGCCTACGCGTTTGTGTTCACGGCTACCCAGGTACAACGCGCGTGCGCCGGGGCCGGGCTGGAGCGGGCGTTTGACAAGTGGGGTGGTCAGCATGTTTCCTCCGCCTGGTCATCGTCTTCGCCATGCGCCAGCCAAACTTCTCCTTGTTGCCGCAAGCCACGCGCCAGCACCTGGGTGCGCGCCCGCAGCCAGCGTTGCCATGGTGCGTGGTGCAACTCCCATTCGGAGTAGAAGCTCTGCCGGCCGGCCTTGCCCAGCAAACAGGCGCCTTTGTCCTGCGTGAAGTGTTCTTCGCGCAGCGTGCGGCTGCGCAGCAGGCCCCACACCCACAGGTCCACCACCGGGCGCAGTGGCTCGATCAAATCGCTCGCCAGCGACTCGCGCCCAAAGGCGGGGCGGTGGTAAAAACCAAGCAGCGGGTCCAGCCCAGTAGTGATGCAGGCGTGTATGGCCTGGGCGTGCAGCAGCGTGTAGCCCAAAGACAGGCAGGCGTTGACCGGATCACGGGGTGGGCGGCGA
>JANLQZ010000391.1:0-2715 GCA_031368125.1 Betaproteobacteria bacterium | reverse complement strand
TTGCAGTGCGACGAAGGGGCGGATTTCCAGACCTTCCGGGTCGGCCTGTTCGGGCTGGAGAAGTTGCACGACATCGACCGGACGGTGCAGCATCTTGCAATGGCGCTCGACCAGATCCTGCCGGCCAGCCCTGCGGCGCCGCGCCAGCCGGCACTGCAAAGCTGACACGCCACGCCCGACCACCAGGGGTTGGTCCCGATGCGCTTCAATTCGTCCAGCCGGACCGGATGCGCCGGCCCCGGGCCTCGACTCGGGGGCATCGATGGATTGCGGGCCCGGCGCAGCGTGCCACGGCCTGGCTGAACAGTACCGGGTCGAACCCGCGTCGTTGAAGGCAGTTGTCTTGTCCGAACCACTCACGCTCACCTCGTTGCCGCTGTTTCCGCTGGGCACGGTGCTCTACCCGGGTGGCCTGTTGCCGCTGCGCATATTCGAGGTGCGTTACCTCGACATGATCGGCAAGTGCCACAAGCTGGGCGCGCCGTTCGGTGTGGTGGCGCTGACCGCTGGCTCCGAGGTGCAGCGACCCGCGGGCGCCGGCCCCACCGGCGACGCCTTTGCCAACGAGTCGTTTGCATCGGTGGGCACGCTGGCCACGATCACCGAGTTTTCAGCACCGCAACCGGGCCTGATGGTGGTGCGTTGTATCGGCGTGCAGAGGTTCGAGGTCAGGCGCAGCGAGAAACTCAAACACGGCCTGTGGGTCGCAGACGTGTCGCAATGCGTGCAGGACCAGGCCATCCCGGTGCCGGTGGACCTGCAACCCGTGGCCGATGCCCTGTGCAAACTGATCAACACCCTGCAGGAGCGGGCGGTGCCACCCGAGCAGATGCCGATGTTGCCGCCCTATGTGCTGGGCGACTGCGGCTGGGTCGCCAACCGCTGGTGTGAACTGCTTGCGCTGCCGCTGGACGCCAAGCAGCGCATGATGGCGCTCGACAACCCGTTGTTGCGGCTCGAACTGGTGGGTGACATGCTGGAGCGTAGCGGCATCATAAAGTGACGTCTGGCGCACATGCGCGCGCCGCCGTCAGTCGTCGTTCTTTTTGCCCTTGCCCGACTTGCCGTTCTTGCCGTGGCCCTTGTCCTTGTACTTGTCCTTGTACTTGTCCTTGTCCTTCCAGTATTTGGGCGGCTTCTCCGGCTTCTCCGGCTTCATCTGCACCGCCCGGTAGTCCGAATCGCGTTCCCAGCGGCCCGGATGGCGGTAGTAGACATTGCTGCGCTGCTCCCAGACATCCGGTTCCCAGCGGTAGCCCACACGCTGCACGATGGTGCGGCCGCGGACCCAGATATGCCGGTCGCCGTGCCAGGCCCAGTATCCGGGCGCCCAGACGTACCCCGGCGCCATGACCGGCACCGCCTCGTACAGCGGCGCGGGCGGGCCGACCGTGAGGTTGACTGTGACTTGTGCGAACGCGGGCGCCGCAGCGGCCACCAGCACGCACAAGAAGATGCTTCGAACGGTTTTTCCAGTTGTCATGGTGAATCCTGTGGTTGGTCGATGGGCCGATGTTCCCCGCGCGCCGGGGAATGTTCTGTGCGTTGGCCCACACAGGCGGCACAGGCGCGCGGCGGCGCGGACCATTCCGTGCCATCGCGCGGGCCGGCCGGAGCGGGCCGTCCGGGCTCCGGGCGGACGCGGTCGTCGTGCGTGCGCCAGCACACAGACCACCCGCGGCCGGCCATGAAAAATGCCCGCATGCGTGTTCCCGCGCCGATCCGCCACCCGCTGCATGGTGCAGCGTTTCACCCCCAATCCGGAGTACCGAAATGACACTTGCACTCACGCCCCTGGTCTCGCTGCTTGCCGGCGTACTCATCCTGGTGGTTCCCCGGCTGCTCAACTACATCGTGGCGGCTTATCTGATCGTGATCGGGTTGCTGGGACTGTTTCCGCACCTGCGCTTGAGTTAGGCCGATCGGCCGCGTCTTCTGGATCGAACTGGCGGTGGCGCCAGCGCCGACGCCGGCCATGGATGCGGGCCATCTCGAGCCTGCACCCGCGCCCGAGGCGCCGGTCGCGGTGCCGCAACGCACGGTACTGTATGTGGAAGACAACGCCGCCAACCTGCAACTGGTCGAACAGATCATCGCGCGCCGCCCCGGAATGCGGCTGCTGAGCGCCAGGAACGCGACGCTCGGTATCGAACTGGCGCAGGCCGCGAAGCCGGACCTGATACTGATGGACATCAACCTGCCCGGCATCAGCGGCATCGAAGCCATGCAGATGTTGCGCGCCGACCCGCAGACTGCGCATATCCCGGTGGTCGCGCTCAGTGCCAACGCCATCGCACGCGACATCGAACGCGGCCTCGAGGCCGGGTTCTTCCGTTACCTCACCAAGCCGATCCGTGTCAACGAATTCCTGGAGACGCTGGATGTGGCACTTGAATTCGCGTTATGCGCGCCATCGCACTGAACTGTGCGCGCCGATTGCGTAACCCGATTTTCTGCCCACCAACTGGTGCGTAGGTCTGGTTAGTCAAACGAAAGGACATCATCATGAAATATTCGAAACTGTTGGTCGTGGCAGCGGCGGCGCTCGCCCTGAGCGCGTGTATATCCTTCCCCGCCGGTCCCGCCGGACCACAAGGCGCAACCGGTGAGACCGGCGCCACCGGCTACACCGGCGCCAAGGGCAATACCGGTTCGACCGGCTATACCGGCGCCACCGGAAGCACCGGCGCGACTGGCTACACCGGCGCTACCGGA
>JANLQZ010000366.1:0-2810 GCA_031368125.1 Betaproteobacteria bacterium | reverse complement strand
AGCACCATCACCACGCAGGCTTGCATCAGGCGCTGGATGACGAAGGCGAGCATGGGTGGCGCGGTGGCGCTCTCAGTCCCAGTCGGACGCGATGATGGAACGCGTCTCGGCCACGGCGACCTCCCACACGGCGTGCATGTCCTCGTCCGGCCGCTGGTAGGCGCCGCCGAAATTGCCGTCGCCGATGAGTGTCTTCTTGGCGCCGGCGTCCAGCCGCTGGTAACGCGCCAGGTCGATCATCGGTTTGGCGTCCGCCGGCGGCGTCGCGCCGGGCACCCGGGTCCAGGGGAAGTTCTCCATCCACGAGGCATGGGAAGCGACCGGGTCGATCGCCTTGACCTTGGCCCAGGTGAGTGGTGAATTCCACCAGTTGTGCCACTTCACCTGCACCCCGCGGTGGCTGTTCTGCCACTCGAGAATGGCACCGTGGGCCGGGGAGTTGCCGCCGTGGCCGTTGACGACGACGATCTGCCGGAAGCCGGAGCGGACCATGCTGTCGAGCACGTCGCACATCAAGGCGCACAGCGTGGACAAGCGCAGGCTCACGGTGCCAGGGTAGTCGACAAAGCTGGGCGTGAAACCGTAACTGATGGCGGGGAACACCGGTATCCCGAGCGGCGCCGCGGCCTCGACCGACACCCGTTCGGCCAGGATCACGTCGACACACAGGCTCAACTGGGCATGTTGCTCGGTCGAGCCCAGCGGCAGCACCGCACGCCGGTCGCGTGTCACCTGCTGTTCCACCTGCATCCAGTTCATTTCGGCAATGCGCATGGTGTTTCTCCGTCAAAAATCCGTCGCAGGCCGGCTGGCCGGGTCCAGTGTCGGCCCGTCGGCCGGGCTGTTGAACATCGCCAGCACCACCTTCGCCATCAACGCGGACAGGGTTTCGCGTTCCACCAGGCTCAGCGGCGCGAGCATCTCGGTTTCAAGCGCGACGAAACGCGGCAGGGCTTCTTCGAATACCGCACGCCCGCTCGCAGTCAAGCTCAGTTTTTGCTGTCGGCGGTCGGTTGCGCCTGCCATGCGCGCGATCAGGCCGAGCTTGGCGATCCGGTTGACGGCGCGGCTGAGTGTGTTCTTGGGGAAAGCGGTGGACCCGGCGATCTCGCTGGCGGTGACACCATCCATGAGGGCCAGGCTGTAGATCACGGCGAACTCCGCGCGCGACAGGCCGAAACGCTGCGCCACCCATCCGTACAACGGCGTGTTGTAGCGCAGCGCGAGGTAGTTGAAACGCGCCGCGAAGCCGCACGGATTGCGCCACAGACGCGCGTGGGTGAACGCATCGAGGCCGTGGCGGCCAAGCAGGTCGGCGCCGACGTTGGCGCCCGGGATGATCGGGGTGGAATCCGAGGAGTCCTGAGTTAGTTCCAAAGCGAACATCCTTTGATGCACGTGCCCGCATGCTAACAAAATAATGGTTCCACCGTGAACGAGTTATGCGAATTTTATAAGGGTTTTTACTGATATTGGTTCCAAACAAGAGTGATGCAGCAACCTGCGGCTTCAAAGCGACTTCTGATTAGTTCCAAAAGGTATTGACTGTGTCCCAAAGCGGCATTAAATTCGGTTCCACGAGGGGAGCGGTTTGCGCTCTGCCAACTACAGGAGATTGAACATGCGCTCTTTTGTCACGGGCTTGTTGTGCGCCACCGCACTGCTCACTTCGGCGGTCGCACAAACCCTCACGATCGGTGTTCGCGGCGGTCCGGACTCGATCGACCCGCATTTCACCGCCACCGGCCCCCACGCGGAGGCGCTGAAACATGTGTTCGATACGCTGGTCTGGTCGGGCGACGGGCTCGAACTCGAGCCGCGGCTGGCCGAGAGCTGGAAGGCCATCAACGACACGACCTGGGAGTTCAAGCTGCGCCGCGGCGTGAAGTTCCACGACGGATCGGACTTCACGGCGCAGGACGTGAAGTTCTCGATCGAGCGTATTCCGATGGTTGCCGGCCCCAATCCGACCACCATCTATGTGCGCCGGGTCAAGGAGACCAAGGTGATCGATCCGTTCACGCTGCATGTGATCACCGACGGTGCGGCGCCCACGCTGCCCAATGACTTCGTCCGCCTGTTCATCGTCTCGTCCAAGGCCGCGGCCGGCCTCACCAAGGAGTCGGCCAACGAGGCGTTCAATTCCGGCAAGGCCGCGGTGGGGACCGGCCCCTACAAATACGTTTCCTGGCAACCCAAGGGCGACCTCGTGCTGGCGCGCAACGACAGTTATTGGGGGCCGAAGGAGCCCTGGGCGCGCCATGTGCGCAAGGAAATCTCGAACGATGCCGCCCGCGTGGCGCAGTTGAAGGCCGGCCAGCTGGACCTGATCACGCGGGTTCCCGACAGCGACGTGGCGGCCCTCAAGCGCGATCCGAAACTGACTGTGCAGGTGATCGACACGGTCTACGTGTTCAACGTCGAACTCGACATGCGCGACAAGGCGCTCAATGTGTCGGCCAAGGACGGTTCCGCGCTGGACAAGAATCCGTTCCTGGACTTGCGCGTGCGTGAAGCCATCGACCTGGCGATCGACCGCAAGGCGCTGGCCGAGGTGGCGATGGAAGGCCTGGGCAAGCCGGTCAACCAGATGGTGACACCGTCGATATTCGGCTTCAACAAGGCGCTGGGTGAGCGCAAATACGACCCGGCCGCCGCCCGCAAGTTGTTGGCCGAGGCCGGTTACCCGAACGGCTTCAAGCTGCAGTTCTCGTTCACGCAGGACCGCCTGCCGGGTGACCGGCAGGTCGGGACCTCGATTGCCCAGATGCTGGCGGCCATCGGCATCGATGCGCAGGCGAATGCGCAAC
>JANLQZ010000344.1:0-2263 GCA_031368125.1 Betaproteobacteria bacterium | reverse complement strand
ATCAGCAGCGCGCGCTTCAAGGTCGTGCGGGCCGGCGCGAACTACCTGTCGTCTTTCGCGACCGGCTGGTTGTGGAGTGTGCGTGGCCAGCTGCAATACAGCGCCGACGCGTTGATCTCGGGCGAGCAGTTCGGACTCGGTGGCGCCTCCAGTGTGCGCGGTACCGGCGAGCGGCCGATATCGCGCGACCGCGGCGTGTTGGCCAACCTGGAAATCACCACGCCCGAGTTGCAGCCGGGCCTGCGATTGCTCGGTTTTGTCGACGCCGGCTGGCTCGCCAACAACAGCCCCAAGCCGTCCCATGACAAGCTGGCCAGCGCCGGGCTGGGCCTGCGTTACACGGCCGGTTCGCTCGCCGTGTCGGCCGAGTGGGGCCGCATCGTATCGGGCAGTGTGCTGGCCAACGCCGGCAACACCGTGATCCCGCGCGCGGGCGACCACAAGTTCCACGTCAGCCTGAGCGCGCGGTTCTAAGACCTGCCCGGGCGTGCGCCGGGAAAATCGGCCCGGTTCATCCCGCCAGCAGTCGACGCATCGCCTCCGGCAGGCCCTGGTTCGGCTTGACCGGCGGGGCAGAAAAACTGCCACGCACGGCCTTGCCCGGGGCCAGCGCCACCAGCGTTTCGGCGTGCCGCACGGCGCTCGACATGCCATCGACCACCGGCACCGGCAACTGGCCACGCAGGGCGCGCGCCAGCCCGGCCAGCGGCGCACCGGCCAGGATGATCACTTCGGCGCCGTCCTCCTGCACTGCCCGGTCGCACGACGCGCGCAGTGGCTCGGCATGTTCGGTCTGTACCTTGCCGATGCCCGACAACGGCCGGTCCAGCGCGCGGATGCTGGCCAGGCGCGCGCCGAGCCCGTTGGCATGCACGACTTCGCGGTACCAGGCCTGGATGCGCTGCGAAATGGCGATGATCGAAAACCGGTTGCCCAGCAGACAGGCGCTGGCCAGCGCCGATTCCGTGAGCCCCAGCACGGGCACCGGCAGCACTTCGCGCAGGCCACCCAGCCCCGGGTCGCCGAACGCGGCAATCACCACGGCGTCGTGGCCCGCATGCTGCTCGGCCGCGAGCTGCGCGGTGGCGTAGGCGCCGATCAGGGCTTCGAAACGGGTCTCGATATAGGCCACGCCGAATGCCGTGGTCTGCATCGTGATCTCGGTGCCCGCCGATGCACTGCGCCGGGCCTCGGCCTCGATCAGGTCGGTCACGCTGGCCGAGATGTTGGGGTTGATGATGAGCAGGCGCACGGTGCCTCCTGGGAATGGCGAATGGCTAATGGTGAATGGCTGACCGCGAATGGCGAACGGCAAATGGTGAGCGGCTAACGGTTAACGGCGAATGGCGAATGGCGATCAGGCGCCTTGTGGCAGCAGGGTGGGCGGACCGCAGCGCAGGAACTGCCCGCGCCCGGCCTGCCCGTGGAAGGCGGCGCCGTCCCACACCACCTCGCCGCGGCACAACGTCAGGCCCGGCCAGGCGCGTAATGTCATGCCCTCGTAGGGCGTGTAATCCACCGCATGGTGCAGGCGGCTGTTCGCTACGACCAGATCGCGCTGGTCCCACAGCACCAGGTCGGCGTCGCCGCCGATCGCGATCGTGCCTTTGCGCGGATGCAGTCCGTAGGCCTTGGCCGGGTTGGTGGCGGTCAGTTCGACGAAGCGGTTGGCCGTGATGCGCCCACCCAGCACCCGTTCGGAATAAAGCAGCGCCAGACGTGTTTCCAGGCCCGGGATGCCGTTCGGTATGTGGCGAAACGGCACTTCGAGCCCGCCCGGTTTCTTGCCTTCGGGCGCGTCGTAGCGAAACGGCGCGTGGTCGCTCGAGAACACCGTGAACAGGCCGTCGCGGATGCCGTCCCAGATCACCTGCTGGTTGGCCTTGTCGCGCGGCGGCGGGCTGCACACGCAGCGCGCGCCCTGGTAGCTGTCGTCCTCGCCGAGGTCGGCGGCGGTGAGGAACAGGTACTGCGGACAGGTCTCGGCGAACACGTTGAGGCCGTGGCTGCGCGCCCAGCGAATCTGCTCGACTGCCTCGCGCCCCGAGACGTGCACGATCAGGATCGGCACGTCGACCCGTTGCGCCAGCGCGATCGCGCGGTGGGCATGAACCTGTTCGTGGTGCAGGGCGTTCGGCCGGACCGGGGCGGCATCGGCGAGGTGATCCGCGGCGCGTTCCCGTATGTGGTGATCATGATGCTGTTCACGCTGCTGCTGATGGCCTTTGCGTCGATCGTGACCTACCTGCCGGGCAAGATGTGA
>JANLQZ010000325.1:0-2964 GCA_031368125.1 Betaproteobacteria bacterium | reverse complement strand
GACGAAAACACGGTGCCGGCCGAGCACTTCACGTTTTCAACCATGATCCTGCCGGTCGGAGCCGAAGGCCCTCTGCATCTGCACACCGACGCCGAAGAGGTGTTTTTCGTGCTGCGCGGGCGCGTCCGGCTGATGGCCGAGCTGAACGGCGAGAGCTGGGAAATGGAAGCCGGCGAACGCGACCTGATCTCCTGGCCGGTGGGCGTTTACCGTGGCGTTGTGAACATCGGCGACGAAGAAGCCCTGATGTGCGTGATGGTCGGCAACCCCAGACCGGTCACCCCGACCTACCCGCCCACGCACCCGCTTTCCGGAATCAAGCGCTGAAGCAGTCCGCCAGCCAGACACACTTCAGGGGCAACACCATGCGCAACTCCAACCCAATGACGAACAGGAAGGCAACACCATGAGCGTGGCTGGCATCGACGAAATCACCTTCGGCTCGGGCGACCTGGTCGCATGCCGCAAGTTCTTCCAGGACTGGGGACTGGCGCTGGTCGGAGAAGTCAGCCAGGAGCTGGTTTTCGAGACACAAAACGGCTGCCGCGTCATCGTGGCGCACTCCGACAAGGCTGGACTGCCCCAAGGCCTGGAGCCCGACCCCACCCTGCGTGAAGTGGTATGGGGCGTCGAAACCGCGGCGGATCTGGCGCGTTACCGCGATCGCATACAGAACCTTCCCGGTTTTGTAGACCAGGGCAGCCGAATCGGCTGCACCGACCCGAACGGCCTGGCGATTCGCCTGCAGGTGTCACGGAAACGCGCGATCGAACTCGATTGCGCGCGCACCAACACCTGGGGCGAGCGCCCGCGTGTCAACCAGCCGAGCCCGGCCTATGACCGCGCCATTCCGGTCGAAGTCGGCCACGTGGTGTTTTTCGTGACCGACCTCGCGGCCACGACGGCGTTCTACACAGATCAGCTCGGGTTCGAGATGTCTGACCGTTATCCCGGGCGCGGTAGCTTCATGCGTTGCGCGCCCGCCGGCGGCCACCATGATCTCTTCCTGCTGCAGCTGCCGCAGCCCAAGGCCGGCCTGAACCATGTGGCGTTCACGGTGCGCGACGTACACGAGGTGTTTGGCGGCGGCATGTATATGTCGCGCTGCGGCTGGGATACCGAGCTGGGGCCGGGCCGACACCCGGTGTCATCGGCCATCTTCTGGTACTTCCCCAGCCCGGCCGGGGCTCTGGTGGAGTACTACACGGATGAAGACCAGCTGACGGCCGACTGGAAGCCACGCGACTTCACGCCCGGCCCGACGGTTTTTGCCGAATGGGCGATCAAGGGCGGGATCGACGGCAACACGCGCCGCCAGAAGAACGCCGAAGCGCCCCAAGGCCAGTTCATCACCGACCGGAAGTGACCCGGCATGCGACGTAACCAGCTACCAGCCGGACCCAGTCCGACCAGATTCATCTGCAACTCGCTCAAGGAAACATTCATGAAACCGACCCGCCGCCAGGCATTACTTGTCGCCACCTGCATCGCGGCCGCCCTGTCCGCCGGCACTGCCATGGCGCAGGCCTACCCCAGCAAACCCATCACTCTGGTGGTGGCGTACCCATCGGGCGGCGACACCGACGCCATGGCGCGCGTGTTTGCCGAAAAGTTGTCCACGCGCGTGGGCCAGCCGGTGATCGTGGACAACCGTGCCGGCGCCAGCGGCACCATCGGCAGCGCGTTTGTGGCCAAGGCGCCAGCCGACGGCTACACGCTGTTGCTCGCGCCCAGCACCTTCTCGATTGCCCAACTGGTGCTCAAGACCGGTTCCGGTTCGGCCTACGACGTATTGAACGGCTTCACGCCGATCATCCAGACCGCCGTGCAGCCACTGTTCATCGCTGCCAGCACGGCCGCCGGGGCCAGGGATGTCAAGCAGCTGGTGGCGATGTCCAACGCCAAGTCGCTGTCTTATGCCAGCCCTGGCAGCGGCTCGCCGATGCACATCATGGGCGAGATGTTCAACAAGGCCGCCGGTGCGAAGCTGTCGCACGTGCCTTATCGTGGCGTGGCGCCGGCGGTCAACGATGTGCTTGGCGGCCATGTGCCGGTGACCTTCATGACGCTGGGCCCGGTGGCGCCGCACATCGCCAGCGGCAAGGTGGTGCTGCTGGCGGTGGCAAGCCCGCAGCGCTCGCCATTGGCGCCCAACGTGCCCACACTGATCGAACTGGGCTACAAGGACATGGAAGTCGGCGCCTGGCAAGGTCTGTTCGGGCCCAGGGGTTTGCCGCCGGACATCGGCAAGACGCTCAACGCCCACTTCAACGAGATCCTCCAGATGCCCGACGTGGTCGCCAAGATGGCGGTTTTCGGTGCGCTGCCGGCGGGTGGCGAGCCGGCGCGGCTGGCCAGGAGCAACACGCAAGACCATGCCCGCTTTGGCAAAATCATCCAGGAATACGGCATCCAGGCCGACTGAGCAACTTCCAACCCGTACTCAAACGAAAACCAACCCATGCACCCAAAAGCCCTTTACAACGAGGTCCATCAGAACCGCAACGCGCCACCCACCAGTTACGAAAGCCTGTTGGGTGATTCGATCGAGCGGGCCTACGCCCAGGGGATCCACGACCTCGACGGCGTGGTGGCTTATCTCAACTCCGCCGGCCCCTCCGGCCCCAATGGCCAGGCCTGGACCAGCGCGTCCTTCCAGCAGGGAATGGCCCGGCTCGGCGCCTGATCCACCCCAAGGAAAGCAACATGAACACCTCCGCCATCAACCTGCAGACCGATCCGGTCGACGCCGCGCTCAGAGTGGGTCTCAAAGACCTGTGGTACCCGGTGTGCCCGTCGGGCTTCGTCAAGGAGAGCCCGGTTTCGCTGCGCCGCCTGGGCCACAAGATCGCGTTGTGGCGTGACCATTGCGGCGTCGTGCATGCCCTCGAAGACCATTGCCCGCACCGTGGGGCACCGCTGTCGATGGGTGTCATTCTGGGCGACCGCCTGGCCTGCCCCTAC
>JANLQZ010000315.1:0-2547 GCA_031368125.1 Betaproteobacteria bacterium | reverse complement strand
GCGATGGACGACGCGTTGTTCCCGCTGGTGTGGCCGGCGATCTGAGCTCTTATGTACGCGGCGGTGGCGCGCATTTCGGTGCTCAACCTGTTCCTGGCCGGCATTGTTCCCGGCCTGTTGCTGGGTTTGGCGTGCGCGCTGGTCGTCTACTGGCGCGCGCGCCGTGGCGACATGCCGGTGTCCACCATCAAGGTGGCCCGGGGCGAGGTGCCGCGCCTGGTGCGCGACGGGCTGCTGGTGCTGAGCCTGCCCGCCTTCATCGTACTGGGCACGATTTCGGGCGCATTCACGCCCACCGAGGCGGGCGGAGTCGCCGTGGTGTATGCCGCCTTCCTGGGCACCTTCGTGTTTCGCAGCCTGACCTTTGCAGGGTTCTGGCAGGCGGCGCGCGGCTCCGCGCGCATGACGGCCGGGTTGTTCCTGCTGATCGCGTCGGTCGAAGTAGTGAACTACGTGCTGATCCTGGCCGGTGTCGCCGAAGGCACCGGCGCGATCGTCTCCGTGTTCAAGCAATACCCGAACACCTTTTTGCTGGTGTGCGTCATCGCCTTCCTGGTGATCGGCCTGGCGCTGGATGCCGGCCCGGCGCTGCTGCTGCTGGCGCCGGTGCTGCTGCCCATCACGCGCAGCATGGGCATCGACGACATCCATTTTTCGATGGTGATGATCGTCAGCGTGACACTCGGATTGATTTCCCCGCCGGTGGGCATCTGCCTGTTCGTCGCCTGCAAGATCGGCAACATCACGATGCGCATGTTGTGGTCCGAGCTGGCCCTGTTCTTCTACGCCGAAATCGCGGTGATCGTGGTGCTGGTGTATTTCCCCGTCCTCTCCACCGGCCTGCCAAAGCTGCTGCGCGGATAAGCAGACCGGCGCCACCGATGCCCGATGCCCAGCCGTGAACCGGAGCGCCGCCACCGCGCTGGGAGGTATCGTCTACATCGTGTCGACGGGCGTGTTCTTCGCCGCCCTCGACACCACCACGCAGTTCGTGGCGATGAGCGTCCCGGTGTTCATGGTCCTGTGGGTGCGTTACGTAACGCAGGCGCTGCTGTCGACTCTGCTGCTGGCCCCGCTGCATGGCCGATTGCTGCTGCGCACCCGGCATCCGCGGCTGCAGCTGCTGCGCGGCATGTTGCTGGTATCGAGCACGGTGCTGGCGATCTTCAGCCTCAAGTACATGCCGGTGGGCGAATTCACCGCCATCGTCATGGTGACGCCGCTGGCGGTGACCGTGTTGTCCGCGACCCTGTTCAAGGAACGGATCGCGCCGCTGCACTGGTTGTGCGTGTTCGGCGGTTTTGTCGGCACGCTGGCGATCGCCCGGCCGGGCAGCAGCGGCCTGGGCTGGGCCGCGCTGCTGCCAATCGGATGCATGGCGATCAGCTCGGTGTTCCAGTTGCTCAGCAGCCACCTGGGCAAGACGGAACTGCCCGCAGCCACGCACCTGTGGAGTGTCTGGACCGGTGCCATCGTGTCGACACTGGCGCTTCCGCTGACATGGGTAGCGGTGGAGTCGACCCGGACCTGGGCTTTGATGCTGTTCATGGGTGCCATGGGCGCGGCCGGGCATTTTTCGCTGACTCTGGCCTACCAGCGCGCGTCGGCAGCGGTCCTGATGCCCTACCTGTACGTCCACGTCGGGTTCGCCGTGGCCGGCGGCTGGCTGGTGTTCGCACACGTGCCCGATGGATGGGCGCGGTCCGGCATCGCGCTGGTGGCCGTCTGCGGCGTGGGCGCCGCGATGCTGACCCGCGCCCAGCATCGCACGGCATCGCGGATGCCGGAACCGTGAGCATGGGGCCCTAGGACAACACCATGAAGATCAGCCGGCTCGAATCCTTCCTGGCCAACTGCGGCCTGCGCAACTACCTGTTCGTGCGCCTCACGACCGACACCGGATTGACCGGCATCGGGGAGGCCACGCTGGAGTGGCAGGAGGCGGCTGTGCACACCCTGCTGCACGAATGGGCCGAGGAGCGCATCGTGGGGGTGTGCCCGTTTGACATCGAGCAGGTGTTCGGTGGTCTGATCCGCGACCAGTACCAGGGCGGAGCGACCGTGATGACCGTCATCAGCGCGCTGGAGATTGCCTGCTGGGACATCGTGGGCAAGGCTTGCGGGCAACCGGTGTACCGCCTGCTCGGCGGGCGCGCGCGCGAGGAACTCCCGGCCTATGCCAACGGCTGGTACGGAGGCGCGCGCACGCCGCAGGACTATGCCGACAAGGCGCGCGCCGTGGTGGCGCGGGGCTACACCGGCATGAAGTTCGACCCCTTCGGTCAGGCCTGGAAGAATATGGACCAGCCGCAGATGGACGCCGCGCAACAGATCGTCGCCTCGGTGCGACAGGCCGTGGGGGACACGATTGACCTGATGATCGAGGTCCATGGCCGCCTGTCGGTGGGCTGCGCGATCGAGATGGGGCGCCGGCTCGCGCCGTACCGACCGGCCTGGTACGAGGAGCCGGTCACGCCGCACAGCCTGGACCTGCTGGCCGAAGTCAAGCGCGCCTTGCCGTTTCCGGTGGCCGCCGGCGAACGGCTG
>JANLQZ010000694.1:0-6744 GCA_031368125.1 Betaproteobacteria bacterium | reverse complement strand
CGTGCCACCGATCCTGGTGTTCGGCTGGGGCAACCTGAGCCGGGGCGACGACGCGCTCGGGCCGCTGTGTGTCGGGCAGCTGCGCGACGCACTGGCCACCGACAGCCGGGTGGAATGCCTGGACGACTACCAGTTGCAGGTGGAACACGCGCTCGACCTGGTGGGCCGCGAACGCGTGTTGTTCGTGGACGCCAGCCTGCGCTGCAACGCTCCGTTCGAGGTGACGCAGTTGCAGCCGCAACAAGATGCAAGCTTCACCACGCACGCCATGTCGCCGCAGGCGCTGATGCAGGTTTTTCGCGACCTGCACGGTCAGCCGCCGCCGCCCTGCACGCTGCTGGCGATCCGCGGCGGGTCGTTCGAACTCGGCGAGCCGCCGGGCGCCCTTGCGCTGGCGCACCTGGCGGCCGCGCTGTCTTGGGCGCAGGGCTGGCTGGCAACGGGCGCCACCGGCCCGTCGCCGCAAGCGGGGCCGGCACATGCATGAACTCAGCCTGGCCGACGGCATCCTGCGTTTGGTGCAGGATGCGGCGGCGCGCGAACACTTCCAGCGCGTCGCCACACTGCGCCTGGAGGCCGGCGCGCTGGCCGGCGTGGAAGTGCAGGCCCTGCGTTTTGCGCTGGCGGCGATCGTGCCCGGCACCTGCCTGGAGGCGGCCACGATCGAGATCGAGCAGCCGCCCGGGCAGGCCTGGTGCGCGCGCTGCGCGTGCGAAGTGCGGATCGAGAGCCGTGCCGACCCATGCCCGCTGTGCGGCGGTTATCCGGTGCGGGTCACGGGTGGGCGCGACCTGCGCGTACTCGATCTGGTGGTGCTGGCAGATTGAAGGAGACCAACATGTGTGTCGTATGTGGATGCAGCAACAGCGCGGCTCCGGCCGTGCATGAACATGCCGCGCCGGCGCCGTCCGATACCGGGGTGCTGCACTACGGCAGCGCTGCGGCGCAGGCATCCGTGCCTGGCCTGGATGGCGCGCGGGTGATCAAACTCGAAGCCGATGTGCTGGGCGCCAACCAGCGCCTGGCCGATCGCAACCGCGCGCATTTCCAGGCCCATGGCGTGCGTGCCTGCAACCTCCTGTCCGCTCCCGGCTCGGGCAAGACCACGTTGTTGTGCGCCACCATCGCCGCACTGCGCCAGCGCGCGCCGCAGCTGCCGCTGGCCGTGATCGAAGGCGACCAGCAGACCAGCCGCGACGCCGAACGCATCCGCGCCGCCGGCGCGCCGGCGGTGCAGGTCAACACCGGGCGCGGCTGCCACCTGGACGCACAGATGGTGGGTGATGCGTTTGCGCGGCTCGACCTGCATTCCCGTGCACACCGGCACGAACCCGGGCACGGCGCGGTGCACGGCGGCGCCGGGGCGCTGTTGCTGATCGAGAACGTCGGCAACCTGGTCTGCCCGGCGCTGTGGGATCTGGGTGAAGAGAGCAAGGTGGTGATCTTGTCCGTCACCGAAGGCGCCGACAAGCCGCTCAAGTACCCAGACATGTTTGCGGCCGCCACGCTGATGGTGATCAACAAGATCGACCTGCTTCCCTACGTCGATTTCGACGTCGCGTCGTGCGTGGAATTTGCGCGCCGCATCAACCCCGGCATCAAGGTGCTGCAGCTCTCGGCCACCCGGGGCGACGGCATGGCCGACTGGCTCGACTGGCTGCTGCGCGATGGCGGGCAACCTCCGCACGCGCATACCCGCGACGACCACCACCACAATGACGGCGAAGCCGCGCTGCGCCAACGCATCGCGCTACTGGAAGCGCAATTGGCCGCATTGCAGTCGCCGCCATGAAGCCGGTCGCCCTCAGGACCCGCGTACCGCGCGCCATGCCTGGCTTGGGCGGACGCCGCGTGGTCGACTCGCGCCGTGGCGCGAAGTCGCCCCGCATCTGTCATACCAATTGGCGTTCGATCGGCAAGCTCAGAGTGAACGGTTCATATCTTTGAACATCAAGACTTGTCAGGAGACTTCAGCTTTCCTGCAGCGCCGGCCAATCGACTTCGACCACCAGGCCGCCGAGCGCGGCCGACCGGCCCACCTGCACCACCGCATGGTGCACGGCGGCGATGCGCCGAACGATCGACCACCCCAGGCCGCTGCCGCCCTGCACGCTGCCGATGACACGGAAGAAACGTTCACCCAGGCGCGACATGTCCGGCGCCTGAATTCCCGGCCCGCTGTCCTCGATCTTCAGGTGCACCCGTGCCCCATGCGTGGACACGGAGACTTGCACGCGCGACTGCTCCGGGCTGTAGCGGATCGCGTTGTCCACCAGGTTGCGCACCAGCACGGCCAGCAATGTCGCATCACCCTGCACCGGGCATGGCGCGACCGCGTCGAGTTCGACCGTCTGGCGTTGGCGGATCGCCTGCGGGGCCAGTTCTGCAACCACGCGGCGCGCCAGCTCGCCCAGGTCCAATGCGGTCGCCACCGGCATGGCCCCGACCTCGACCCGGGACAAGGTCAGCAATTGTTCGACCAGCCGCGTGGCGCGGTCGCAACCGGCCAGTGTGGCCTGCAGTGCGTGGCGCCGCAGCGCGTCGTCGGCCTCGCCGAGCGCGACCTGCGCCTGTGCACGGATCGCCGCGATCGGCGTGCGCAACTCGTGCGCGGCGTCGGCGGTGAACCGGCGCTCGGACTCCATCAACGACCCAATGCGCTCGAACAGGCCATTGAGCGCGGCCAGCATCGGTGCCATCTCGGACGGTGCACCGGCGAGCGTTATCGGGTCCAGCGCCTGCGGCTGGCGCGCCGCCAGAGTGTGCCCGAGCCGGCGCAATGGCGCCATGCCCTGGTACACCGCCCACCACGCCACCAGCGCCAGCAGCGGCAACGCGACCAGCATCGGCGCCAGTGTGCCGCGCAACACGGCCCGCACGATGGCTGCGCGTCCTTGCGCCCGCTCGCCCACGTAGACCTGCATGTCGTTTTCGACCCCATAAGCCGCGAAGACGCGCCAGACCCGGTTATCGATCTGCACGGTCTGGAATCCGGTCTGGAACTGCCGGCCCGGCGCGATCATCGGAGCGGCGGGCGCGTTGGCCGAGCGCAGCAGCAACCGGCCTTCGTGAAATACCTGGAACGCGACCTTGGGCGACTGGCTGTGCAGCATCGGCGCATCGATCACGTGGTCGTCGTCCTCGACCGCGCGCACCTGCTGCATCACGAGCAGCGAGGCGGCCTGCGCCAGGTGGCCGTCCAGCAGTTCATCGAGCTCGCTGCGCACGTCGAACCAGGTGATGACTGCAGTGACGAGCCACACGCCCGCCACCAGCCCTACCACCAGCACCAGCAGGCGGCCTTGCAGGGAGCGCGGACGCCGCGTCACGACCCGGGGCCCGTCAGCATTGCCCCGGCACCGATTCGCGCAGCATGTAACCGACGCCGCGCACGGTCTCGATCAGCGCGCTGCCGAGTTTGCGGCGCAGGTGGTGGATATGCACCTCGACCGTGTTGCTCTCGACCTCCTGGCCCCAGCTGTACAGGTGCTGTTCGATCTGCTCGCGCGAGAGCACGCGACCGGCATTGAGCATCAGTGCATGCAGCATGTCGAACTCGCGCGTCGACAGGGGTACCGGCACTCCGGACAGTTGCACCGACCGCGCGGCCGGATCCAGCACCACGTTCTGCGCCGTCAACCGTTCCTGCGGCCGGCCGTGGGCGCGGCGCACCAGCGCACGCAGCCGCGCCGCCAGTTCGTCCAGGTCGACCGGTTTGACCACATAGTCATCGGCACCATGGTCGAGCCCGCGGATGCGGTCGGGTACCGCATCGCGTGCCGTCAGCACCAGTATGGGCAGGTTCACTCCGGATTGCCGCACCGAGGCGAGTACTTCCATGCCATCCTTGCGTGGCAGCCCTAGGTCCAGCACCGCGGCCGCATAGGGCTGCGCGCGCAGTTCCCGCTCGGCCGCCTCGCCATCACGCACCCAATCGACCTGGAAACCGAGCTGGCGCAGGCCGGCGCGCAAGCCGTCACCGAGCAGTGGATCGTCTTCGGCAAGCAGGATGCGCATGGGACGATTATGGAACCTGCGCCCGCGCTCGATCGCGGTCGCGGTCGCTGGCCGATGCCGCGGGTGTGCCTGCGAGTCCACCCGTCGGCGCGGTTTGCCACTGCAGCCACCAGAAACCCAGCACCGCCACCAGCATCAGGGCCGCCACACTGCGCCAGGCGCTGCGCACGCCGTCCTCGGGCCGCGCGGGTTTGCGCCCGCTGACCATCGCGCCGACCAGGTTCTCGTGGTGCAAGCGGCTGGCCAGCAGCACACCGGCGACATGCACGCCCACCACGGCCAGCATCAGATTGGCCGCCCCCTTGTGCAGCTCACCCAGCCACTCGCCGCCAACGTCGTTGAACGTGGCCCACCCGGACACCGTGATGGCCAGCGCCAGCCCGAGCAGCAGCAGGATCGCCAGTGCACCGGCCGGGTTATGCCCGACGTGGTGCTCGGGTCGCCCACGCAGCATCGCGACCAGATAACCCATGATGGCGCGGGGCCCACGCACAAAACTCGAGAACCGCGCGTAACGCGTGCCCACCAGGCCCCACAGGATGCGAAAGACCACCAGACCAGCCATTGTGTAACCCAGCGTCACATGCGCCAGCCGCCAGCGCTCGCTCTCGGCGCTGAGGTAGGCGCCGGCAAAACTCGCAACCATCAGCCAGTGGAATACGCGCACCGGCGCATCCCACACCAGGACCTTGCGGCCCGCCGCGTCATCGGTCGGCGCCTCAGCGCGGGATGCGGACGTCGTGTTCATTGAAATCTCCTTTTTCAGCTTGGGCATGGCAGGCGCTGCAGTTCGCGGCGCTCTTCACGGCGGGCAACTTCCAGCTGGCCGGCGCCACCTCGTCGTGCTTGCGCACGAACCACGCCGAACGGGTGATGCGGTCCTCGGGCGGGGCCTCGCGCACACGCTTGTAGGTGCCGGCGTTGGCGGCGAGCCAGGCCGACAGTTCCTTGACCGCGGCCGAATCCAGCGATGCATCGACCCCGAAGTGGCGCTGCAGGTTGCCCATCAGGCGTCCCCAGGAAGGCGCCGGCAACATGCCGGCCGGATAGGGTATGTGGCAGGCAGCACATTCCTGCTGGTACAGGGGCAACACAGGAGCGCCGGCCGCGCTGCCGGCCGCGTGCGCGGCGTGGAACAGGCCGACAGCGGCGATCAGTCCGGTCAGGATCCGGGCAGGGTGGTAACGCGGGCGAAGGTACATGGCGGCGGCTCCGAAAGTCGGTGTTGTGGATGGCACAGTCGATGCTTCAGGGCTTGAGTGTCACCAGCCAAGACAACACGTCGGCTTTTTCGGTGGCGCTGCACTCGCGCGCCAGCACGTCGTTGCAGTTGCGGCGAAACCACTTCTCGGTTTTTGCCGCATCGGTGAAGCGCCCCGGGCTGATGGCCGGCGCCAGCGCAGCGATCGGTTTGCCGGTCGACGCGTGTTTGCCGGCCTGCGTGGGCACGGCGCCGTGGCAGGACGAGCAGCTCCACTCCTGCCCGTGGCGCGTGGTGAACAACTGCTGGCCGCGCGCCGGTGCCGCGGCGCCGCCGGCCTGGGCGCTGTAATCCGCCAGCAGCTGGGCCGGGGTGGCGGCGTGGGCCGTCGGGGCCAGGCTGGCAGCGGCAAGCAGCACTGCGCCGGCCAGACGCCGGGGCAGGTTGCGGGCAATGGAGCGGGTGCCGGATCGGGTCATGGTCGAATGGTTCACGGCATCTCCTTTGCCGCCATGGTGCATTCGAAGGCTTAGCGTTTTCTTAAAGGTTGCTGGCCTTGTTTCGCCCAGACCGTCCTGGGAGCCGTGCAGGCTGGGCTCGCGACATTGCCATCAGCCACATGCCTTTTAGAGAAATGCCTTCGCGACGGGCCCTGAATCCCGATGCGCCCTGCCGACCTGGCAGTTGCCCAAGAATCAACATGCACGACGCGTCCGACCGCGCGGCAACGCCACGGCAACGGACTCATGGTGCGGGTGATCAGCGCACCTCATCGCCGAGAAGCCACCTGATCAGCAGCGCCGGTTTGTTGCATTGACCGGGCTGCACCATGTGTCGGCGACTCATCGATAGGGTCGTCAATTCAGGCGTCACCTGACGGCCACTGTAGCCCTTGGCCGGGAATGGAAACCGGTTCATGGTGCCGACGATGCTGAGGGTCGCCGCATTCGCAAACGCAGTTCCTTAGAACATCTGCGTCGCCGACTTCAGCACCGCCTCCACGACCATGGCGACATCACGCGCTGCCTTGCCTTCCATCGCCACGCCCATCTCAATGGAGTACTCAAGGGAGGCTGCGTTCAGGTTTGAGGACCCCACGTATGCCACATCGTCATCGCACAGGACGACCTTGGCATGAAAGGTTTCCCTTCCGGGGCTCGGCGCACGACGCAGGGAATAGCTAGTGCCTGACCGAAATCCCCTGTTATTGAAAAATCTGCCAGCTCCGAATTCCGAGCTCGAAGTGGTTTTCTGTCATTGTCATGCGCGCAAAGGCTCGGGTCCTGCATTTTCGCGAGTGCCATGCGCGATGGTGTGTTTTTCGGGCGAGCGTAGTCCCTGATTTTTGCAATCCTGGCCGACAAGAAGGGGTTTCGCTCGCGCTCGCTACGCGGCCAGCTTGTAGGTCGTGTCTCGGTCAGCATAGTTCGTTGTGCTCCTCGCGCGCTCTTGCTCGCGTTGCCACAGGATTGCTCCAATGCGGTGGATATTTCTTGCCACCACGGCCAGTGCAACATAGCGCTTGA
>JANLQZ010000166.1:0-2281 GCA_031368125.1 Betaproteobacteria bacterium | reverse complement strand
CGCACGTCAGCGGGTTTCGCGCTGAACGTAGTCATGAGTTTTCTCTTTTCAGATGGTTTGTCGGGCTCCTGCGCGGAGCCACAAGCGGCGCCTCTTTTCTACGGTCGGTTTTCCTCTGCTGGGAATCTCTAAGGTAGTAATGCGCCAGATGCCTTGTGATGATTCACGCGGTCGGGGCGACTTCGCCGCGGAGGCACAAAAGCGCTGCGAAGCCTGCGATTATACAAAATGCCCGGGTCTGCGGGTTACCATGGCGCCATGTTCAGTTACCGCCACGCCTTTCATGCCGGCAACCACGCCGACGTGCTCAAGCATACGGTGCTGGTTGCCATGCTGCGTTATCTGGTGCAAAAAGACAGTCCACTGGCTGTTTTCGATACCCACGCCGGTGCCGGCCTGTACCGCCTGGACGGCGACTATGCCGCGACAAGCGGGGAAGCAGCAGACGGCTTTCTTAGGCTGACAGGCCACGCACAAAAGGCTTCCGCGGGCGAAACGACGGCGCCCAAGGGCACTGCCGCTGTGCCGCGCACGAAGCCGCTGGCGCCGGCCCTCGAGGATTACTTCGACATGGTTGCGGGCTTCAACGCCAAGGGAAGCTTCAAGGTTTATCCGGGCTCGCCCTTTATCATCCAGCGTCTGCTGCGCGACCGCGACAAACTCAAACTGTTCGAATTGCATCCCACCGATTCCAAGACGCTGTCGGCCAATATTGCGCAACTCGAGGCTGGCCGCCAGGTGGCCGTGTTGCGCGAAGACGGATTCGAAGGCCTGAAGAAATTCCTGCCGCCGCCCCAGCGCCGGGCGTTCGTGTTGAGCGATCCGAGTTACGAGATCAAGACCGACTACGCGCGGGTCGTAGCCACTGTGGGCGACGCCCTGACGCGATTCGCGACCGGCACCTATACCGTGTGGCATCCGATCATTCCGCGGCCGGAAGCACACGATGTTCCCAGAAAACTCAAGACGCTGGCCGTCAAAGCCGGCAGGAACTGGTTGCACGCCACACTGACCGTCAAGTCCAGCAAGGTCCTGACCGACACCGCCGGCGTGGAGCACCGCCCAGGGCTGCCGGCCAGCGGCATGTTTGTCATCAACCCGCCGCATACGCTCAAAGCCGCTATGCAAATTGCACTTCCGCAGATGGCCGAACTTCTGGCCCAGGATCGGCACGCCCGGTTTTCGCTAGACGCGGGGGGCTGAGCCGGAAACAGCGGCTTCGATGGTGATGCCGGCGCCCATGAACCGGGCTTCCACTGCGCAGCGGCCCATCACATGACGCCGTTGGTCCCCGCAGTATCTGGTGCGGTACAGTTTGGCATCGACGTTGCTTGCCCGCTGGTTCGACCGGAACACCGACATCACCGCACGATCGAGCAAGATCTCCCCCCGTATCCATTGCCTGTCGCCTTCAGATTTGCACGTAATTCATGTCCCTGTCTCCCACAACCCGCGTCGCGCCCCTGATGGCTGCCGCTTTGATTGCCGCTGGTTTGACAGCCTGCGGCAGCAAGGACGACAGGAAGCTTGCGACCGAGGTCGCTGCCAAAGTCGGCGCTGAAGAAATATCGGTGCAGCAAATCAACCAGGTGCTCAGCCGCACCAACAGCGCCATTGCCACGCCTGCCGCCATGCAGGCGCTGCGCCGGGAAGTGCTTGAAAAACTGATCGACCAGCAACTTGCCGTGGACCAGGCGACAGAGAACAAGCTACACCGCGCGCCCGAAGTGACGGCACAAATCGAAGCCGCGCGCCGCGAAGTGCTGGCGCGCGCCTACATTCAACAATTGACAGCGGCGCTACCCAAGCCAACCCCTGAAGAGACCAGGAAGTACTTCAACGACCATCCCCAGCTGTTTTCCGATCGCCGTGTCTACAGCCTGCAGGAAATCGTGGTTCCTGCGGCTGCCGGCGCAACCGTTGCAGAGCAGTTGCGGGCCCAGGTTGCAGCGGGCAAGGCGATGGAAGACATAGCCGCATTCCTCAAGGGCCGGGACATCAGGTTCGGCGGCGGGGCCGCCACCCGTGCGGCCGAGCAGATTCCACTGGAGCTGCTGGCCAAGGTGCACGCACTCAAGGACGGTCAAACCACCGTCATCGACGGTGCGCAGGGATACACGGTGCTGCGCGTTGTGTCGTCGCAGTCCGCACCGGTGCCCGAGACCAGCGCGCTACCGCGCATCGAACAGTTCCTGCTCAACCAGCGCGGCGCCGAAGCGGTCAGCAAGAGCATCAAGGAACTGAGAGCAAAGGCCACCATCACCTATTTGGGCGACTTTGC
>JANLQZ010000143.1:0-5300 GCA_031368125.1 Betaproteobacteria bacterium | reverse complement strand
CGTCACCCAGCTCGGGCCGCTGGACCTCAACCGCCGCGGCGTCGGGCGCACCTTCCAGACGCTGCAGGTGTTCGGCAAGATGAGCGTGCGCGACAACCTGATCGTGGCCGCCCAGGAACATTCGGGCTCGATGTTCAGCCGCATCTTCGCGCCCACCGACTCGGGGCTCGGCCCGCGGGCCGATGCGCTGATCGACCAGTTCCGAATTCGCCATGTGGCCGACAAGAAGGCCGGCGAGCTGAGTTATGGCCAGCAGAAACTGGTCGACATCGCGATGGCCTTCATGAGCGAACCCGACCTAGTGCTGCTCGACGAACCCTGCGCCGGTGTCAACCCGAGCCTGGTCGGCGGTATCTCCACGCTGCTCAAGGAGCTCAACCGCAACCCGAAGATCGGCAAACACAGCTCCTTTGTCGTGATCGAACACAACATGGACTTCGTGATGGACCTGTGCCACCGCATCATGGTGATGGTCGAGGGGCAGGTGATGGCGATCGGCACACCGGCCGAGATACGCGGCAACAAGCAGGTGCTCGACGCCTACCTGGGGAATTAGATGTATCACCCCCGTTACGGCTCACTGCGTGTAGCCGTCTCCCACCCTCAAGGGGGCGCCGCCAGTGGCCCGGCAAAGCCGGTTCCACGGCGGCCTGGCCTTGCGCACCTGCATACGTCGCTTCTTGCTGTCCTTGTGCCGCACGACGGAGAACTCCAATGAATGACAACGATACCTGCATTGAATTCGACGACGTGGTGGCGGGTTACAAGGATTTCATGATCCTCAACAACCTGTCGTCCAAGGTGCGCAAGGGCACCATCACGCTGCTGCTGGGGCCCAATGGCGCCGGCAAGTCGACCGTGCTCAAGACCCTGTTCGGCCTGCTCAAGCCGCGCCAGGGCCGGGTGTTGCTGGACGGCCGCGACGTGGGCGGCGCGACCCAGAAGGAGCTGCTGGCCATGGGTATCGCCTTCGTGCCGCAGGGCCGCAACCTGTTCGGCCAGCTCACCGTCTACCAGAACATGGAGCTCGGCGGCATCACACTGGGCATGAAGGCCACGCACGAGCGAATACCGGAAGTGCTGGAGTTTTTCCCGCGCGTGAAGGAGCGGCTGCACAGCCAGGCCTCGGCTCTGTCGGGCGGCGAGCAGAAGCAGCTCGAGATCGGCCGCGCGCTGTTGTTGCGCCCCAAGGTGCTGCTGATCGACGAACCCTCCATCGGCCTGTCGCCGCTGGTGGTGCAGGACGTTTTCCGGCTGCTGCGCAAGCTCGCAGGGCAGGGCACGACGGTGCTGATGGTGGAGCAGAACGTGAAGAGCGCGCTCAAGATTTCGGACGACGCCATTGCGCTAGAGTCCGGGCGCCTGGTATTGCACAAGCCGGCCAGCGAACTGCTGGCCGACCCGAATATCGAACGGCTGTTCCTGGGCGGCGCGCACGCGGCGCCGGAGAAGGTCTGAGTGCCCGTCATGCAACGCTCGACCGCCCATGTGCCATGCCGGGCGCGACGGTACTGTTTGTCATGCCGGGCGCGACAGTCCTACTTGTCATGCCGGGCTAGACCCGGCATCCATGGATTTCGGGTCGAGCCCGCAATGACAACTTCGGGAGCCCGCGATGACAACTTCGGGAGCCCGCAATGACAATGCTGGGAGCCCGAATGGCAACGTTGGGTGCGTGTAATGACAACCTTGCCCGACCACAATGACAACCTTTCGCCCCCGCAATGACGCCAACGCTGGCCAGAATGGCTGGTATGCGGGCGTTGTGAAACTGCAATCCTCAAACGCTGTTCTGGAGTACACGGCATGACAAATACCAAGGCACCTGGCGCGGGTAGTGTGGCCGACCGCGAGGCGATCGTCGAGGGCCCGAATCCGCTCGGGCTCGATGGCATCGAGTTCATCGAATACGCCACTTCCAAGCCGCAGGCCCTCGGGCAGGTGCTGGAGAAGATGGGCTTTCGGCCAGTGTCGCGCCACCGCTCGCGCGAGGTGTTGCTGTACCGCCAGGGCGAGATCAACGTGATCGTCAACGCACACAGCAGTGGCACGGCGTTGACCGAAACGCCGGTGATCGCGGCCGTCGCGCTGCGTGTGCGCGACGCCGCCGCGGCGTACCGGCGCGCGCTGGACCGCGGCGCCTGGGCGGTGCCGGCCAAGGTCGAGGTGATGGAGCTCAACATTCCGGCCGTGCACGGTGTGGGCACCAGCCGCATCTACTTTGTCGACCGGTACCGGGAGTTCTCGATCTACGACGTCGATTTCACGCCCATTCCCACGGTCGACCAGCATCCGCCGGCGCTGGGAGGCTTGCATTTCTTCGGCATCGTGCAATACATCGGCAACGACCGCACCGAAGACTGGACCGAGTTCTATTCGGCGCTGTTCGGCTTCACCACGCTGGCGGCCGAAGAGCGCTTCGGCATCCTGCCCAAGGGGCGCATCCTGCGCAGCCCGTGCGGGAGCTTCTACCTGCAGCTGATCGAGCCCGAGCCCGGCGTGCTGGACGTCGAGGACGACGAAAGCCTGCAGCGCGTGGGGCTGGGCACCGCCGACGTGCCGGCGGCGGCCGCGCTGCTGCGCGCGCGCGGCGTCGAGTTCGTGGCCTCCAAGGGCGCGCAGCTCGACAGCCGCGGCGCGCTGACGCGTACCGTGATGGGCAGCGTGATGTTCGAGCTGGTGCACCACGAGCGCGGCGCGGCTGCACAGGCGGCGTGACATGAGCCACTTCGAAGGCAACATCGACGACTTCGGGATGGACACCATCTCGCTGGCGGGGCCGCTGGAGGCCAAACTCCAGGCCATGCGCGCGGCCGGCTTTACGCAGGTGATGCTGGCCGCACGCGACCTGGTCGGGCACGAGCACGGATGGGAGGCGGCGGTCGACGCGGTCAAGTCCAGCGGCCTGCGCGTCACCGGGTTCCAGGTGCTGCGCGACTTCGAGGGCCTCTCGGGCCACCTGCACGAGTACAAGATCGACGTCGCGAAGTCGATGCTCGAGATGTGCCATGCGCTCGATTGCCACCTGATGCTGGCCTGCTCGAGCACCTCGGTCCACGCCACCGGCGACACCGCGGCGCTGGTGCGCGACCTGCGCAAGCTGGCCATGCTGGCGCTACCGATGAACATCAAGGTGGCCTACGAGGCCCTGTCGTGGGGGCGCACCATCAACGAGTTCCCGCAGGCCTGGGACATCATTTCGCAGGCCGACATGCCCAACCTGGGCCTGGGCTTCGACTCGTTCCACCTGTTTGCCACCAAGACCCCGCTCGAAGAGCTCGACCTGCTGGACCCGGACAAGATTTACCTGGTGCAGCTGGCCGACTTCATGTGGAACGAAATCAAGTCGGTCGAGGAGCGCATCACCACGGCGCGCCATTTCCGCGTCTTCCCCGGAGAAGGCGTGCACAGCGAAGCGCTGGCCGAACTCACGCTCAAGCTGCACCAACTCGGTTACCGCGGCGACTACAGCTTCGAGGTCTTCAACGACGACTACCAGCAGATGCCGCTGGAGACGGTGGCGCGGCGCGCCCGCCAGTCGGCCCTGTGGCTGGGCGAAAGCGTGTTGCGCCGCTCGGTGCCGCTGCCCAACCAGATGCGCCTGAAGCGCTGAGGTCATGTGTTGTCTGCTGCGCGGCCTGACCTGGTGCCTGTGGCGCCCATCGCGCGCCAGTACGCTGGCTCGGCTCGGCTCCGCGGCGCCACGTCGGAGCGCTGACCACGACAACGGCGTTTCAGTGGCGACTGACCTGTACCCGCGTCGCGTCGCAACCAACGCTTCGCGATCTGCGGCCGGCTAAGCGATGAGCAGCATCTTCGAAGGATTTCTTTCCACGCCCGAGGTGATGCAGGCTTTTGGCGAGCGCTCGTTCGTGGAGGCGATGTTGTGTTTCGAGGCGGCGCTGGCGCGTGCGCAGGCTGCCGCCGGCATGATTCCCGAGTCGGCGGCGCAATCCATCATCGGCACCTGCAAGGTCGAACTGTTCGACGTGGCCAAGATCGTGCGCGAGAGTGCGCGTGCCGGCAGCCTGGCGATTCCGCTGGTGGCCAGCCTGAAGGAGACGGTGGGCCTGTTCAATCCGGCGGCCGTGGCGCACGTGCACCGGGGCTGCACCAGCCAGGACGCCATCGACACCGCCATGGCGCTGGTGACACGCGGCGCGCTGGAACTGATCGAGGCCGACGTGGCCATTTCGGTGCAGGCGCTGCTGGCGCTGGCGCAACGCCATGCCAGCACCCCGATGCTGGCGCGCACGCTGACACAACCGGCGTCGGTCACGAGTTTTGGCCTCAAGTGCGTGGGTTGGGCCGCGCCGCTGGTGCGCAGCCTGGCGCGGCTGCGCCTGGTGGCGCCGAGGGCGCTGCAGTTGCAGCTGGGCGGGGCCGTGGGTACGCTGGCGGCGATGAACGGCAAGGGCGAACAGATCACTACCCTGATGGCCGATGACCTGAAGCTGACCCGCCCGGTGGCGTCTTGGCATACCCAGCGCGACGAGTGGGTGGCGCTGGGCTGCGAGTTGGGCTTGCTGACCGGCAGCCTGGGCAAGATCGCCAGGGACCTGGTGTTGCTGGGCCAGTTCGAAGTGGCCGAAGTGGCCGAAGTGGCCGAGCCGGTGGAACCCGGCCGCGGCGGCCCGGCCAACATGCCGCACAAGCACAACCCGGTCGCGTGCATGGTGGCGATCGCCGCTGCGCAGCGCGCGCCGCAACGCGTCGCGGCGTTGCTGGCGGCGATGCCGCAGGAGCACGAACGCGCCCTGGGTGCGTGGCAGGCGGAACTGGCCGAATGGCCGGCGCTGGTGATGTCCACGCACGGCAGTGCGCGTGCGCTGGCCGGCGCCTGGCCCGGCCTGCAGGTCGACACCGCGCGCATGCGCGCCAACCTGGATGCGATGCGGGCGACCTTGCCGCAAGGCGCGGCCGACGAATGGTTCGACCCGGCCCTGGCGCGGCACGCGGGGGAACTGGCGCTGGCGCAGTTGGCGCGGTTGCAGCGGCGTTAGCCTTGCGGGCACAGTCGTCTTCCGCTGCGGCAGCGCTTGTCGAAGCGCTCGCCCCGATCAGGTGTCCGATACCACCGAGCGCAAGCCAAGATGTTCGGAGAACGGGTTGAAGTCCCGATCGGCATGCAGCAACGACCATCCATGTTCGATGCAATAGGTGGCAATCACGGTGTCTATGGTTTTGCGTACCGTGACGCCCTGTAGGCGAAGCCTGCGGAAGTTCTGCGCGGCCCGAATGGCCATGTGCTGCCCGCCAAGGTCCACCACGGTCAGCGACGTGAGCAGTTTTTTGGCCTG
>JANLQZ010000134.1:0-3998 GCA_031368125.1 Betaproteobacteria bacterium | reverse complement strand
GACCGTCTGCCCGCTGGCGTCGAAGGCGCGCAGCAGGGCTTCGTCCTTCGCACCGCGGGCCGCAGCCTCGGCCAGCGCTTCGTCCAGCAGCTGGTTGGCCGCCTCGTCGCGGCTGTGCACGAGTTCCGCGTAGGCTTGCCTGGACAGGCCGGACGCCTCGAAGGCCTGCACCATGCGGTTGCGCAATTTCGGGCGCAGGTCTTCACCGGCGCGGCTGTGCCGCCGACGAAACACTTCGAGCAGCGCCTGGAAGACATGTTCTGGTGCCATGTCTTCCACCGGCTGCCCGTGCAGGTCGTGCCGTTTCTGGCCCGCCGCCACAGCTGTCAGATAACGCGTGGAGCGGGTATGCAGACCCAGCGCCTCCTTGAGCGCAGTACGCTCCAGCAGTTCGGGGTGTGCGGCCTGCAGTTCATGGAAGATGCCGCGCTTGAGCGGCACCGCGACGTCACCGAACAGGTGCGGGTAAAGCTGCGCCAATTGCTCCAGCAGCGGATGGTTGCGGGACTGGCGGGCGGCGCCCGACGCAGCCGCTTCGTTCGGAACTGTTGCCTTTACGCCACGACGGCGCTTCGCCGCGCGCGCATGTTTCGGGGCCTCGACAAGTGGTGCATTTACAGCGATTTCAGACGGGGCGTCGGTCATGATGGGCAGGAGGGGACGAGAAAAGATGCCATCATGCCAGCTTGCAGGTTCATTGCAAATGCGGCATCCTACGCGAGGCCGTGTCCCGATATGTTCGCGCCGACTGCGCTGGCTGGCCGAAGCGCAGCACCGGTACCGGTGCTGTCGACAGCGGCGCGATGGCCGGCAGCAGTGTGGATCGCTGCACCGCGTCGAATTGACCGCGCAACGCGCAGCGATGCGCAATCGCGCGCTCGTCGGGCACGTGGAAGCAATGCGCAAGCGCAATGTTGCAGCACCCCGGGCAGGCTGCAATTGCCGACACCGAGGCATGGTGCGGCGCTGGTTGGGGGGATGTGCCGGGCCGGGGGCGGGCACGGCGGCGGCGAGGAGAAACGACAAATGCGTTGGATGAAACCGAATCTGAAAAGCATCTACGGCTTGCTGGGCCACGCGCCGGCACTGGTCGAACCGGCCACGGACAAGCGTACGGAGGAGGTGCGCCAGGCCATGCTCGATGCCATGGCGCTCAACGGCCTGGACGAAAAGCACGGTTACCTGATGAGCCGCATTCGTTATGCCAGCAATATCGACACCTTGTGGTACACGCGCACCGACCTGATGACGGCACTTGCCGCCGAACACGGCGAAGCCCACGCGCAAGACCGGGTCGCCGCCATTTCGCACCTGTTCGTGGGCCTGGTGTCCGCAGCCCTCGGTCGGCAGCTGTCAATGCCGCCGTCGTCACGCCCGCCACCACCGCCACCGTCACGGCCGACCAGGCTGTCACGGCTGACAGCGCGGCGGCGCTGAACTGGCCAGTTTCCGGCAACGGCAGCACGCGCCGGCGGCGACCTCAGGGCGGCGCCTTTTCCAGCCGGCGCGTTTCACCGATCTTCATCACGTCGAACTGGGCCTGCGTCAATCCACGCTCGCGCCGCATCCGCGCCAGCAGCAACGGGGGTTCGTCCAGCGGCTCGTCGGCCAGCGCCTCGAACGTGCCCCAATACATGTCGATCGCGCGTTCGGCCCGCAGGTCGGCCCGCACCTTCACCGCCTCGGGAACGTCGACGTGCATCACCTTCATGAACCAGCGCGGCGCATAGGCCCCGATCGGAATGAAAGCCATGTCGAACGGCCCGAGGCGCTGGCCGATGTCCTGGAAGTCCCGCGAATAACCGGTGTCACCGGTGTGGATCAGGCGCAGCCCCTCGCCCTCGACGACCCAGCCACCCCAAAGTGTCTGGTTGGTGTCGGTTAGCCGACGCTTGCTCCAGTGCTGCACCGGCACGAAGGTGATATGCAGCGTGTCCTCTCGGGTTTCCTGCCACCAGTCGTATTCGTCCACGCGCGTGATGCCCAGGCCGGCGAAGCGCGCTCGGAAAATGCCGGATCGAACAGGATGTTCTTGCCCGCCAGGCGCACCAGCATCGTCGCGTGTTCGACCCAGGTCACCGACGGGTTGTTGCCCGGTGCGCGCAGCGCGACCGGATCGGTCTTGACCGCCGGCAGGTTCCAGCCGCCGGGTGGTGGCTTGGGCAGCCGCTCGTGCAGCCGTTCCCATTGCCAGGCGACAAAACTCGCATCACCGGGGTGCGGATAGTTGTTGCGATACCCTCCCGCGCCGCCGGGGCCTGGCTGGGCCATCGCCAAACCGGCGCAGACGGCAAGCAACAGGGAGATCAAGTGGCGCATGGCTTGGGTGGTGCGAGGCGGGCCAGCCAGACTCTATCGGAGAAGCGGTCAACTCGCCAGCGCCAGGCTGTTGATCGCGACGCGCGGCCGCGCCGCGGTGAAACCATCAGACCGGGCGGCTGTCGCGCCAGCGGTAATACGCGACCGACGGCCCCAGGAACCACGGGTTGCCGCTGTAGAACGGGCGGGTCTCGAACGGCAAGCCGTCGAGTGCCGTGTGTCCTTCCTTCAAGCCCAGCACCTGCTGTCCGATGCGCATCCCGAAATAACTCGAGGTGCCCACCCCGGCACCGCAATAACCCATCGCAAAATGCATCCCGTCGTGTTTGCCGAGGTGCATCAGTTCGTCGAACGTGTAGGCCACGAATCCGCACCAGGAGTGGCTGATGCGGGTGTCCCGAAGTTCCGGGAAGAGTCGCACCATGTCGGCGTGCAATTTCGGCCCGCTGACGCGCGGATCGGTTTCCTGGTGTGACACGCGCCCGCCGAACAACACACGGCGGCGATCGGGCGAGGCGCGGTAGTAATACACCACCTTGCGCGTATCGCTGACGATGCGGTTGTTGGGAATAAGCCGGTCCATCCAGCCCTCGGGCAGCAGATCGGTGGCGATCATGTAGCTGCCGATCGGGATCACGCGGCGTTGCAGCCACGGCGTCAGGCCGCCGGTGTAGCCGTTGGTCGCGATCACCACCTCTCGCGCCAGCACCTGGCCTCGGGGCGTGTCCAGCCGAAACAATGCCCCCTGTTTTTCGATGCCTGCCACCGGGCATCGTGGTGCGACTTGTGCGCCCGCCGCCAGCACGCGCTCGAGCAGGCCCTGGTGGTACCGCGCCGGGTGCACCGAGCAGTGCCGGGTGTAGACCACGCCGCCCCAGTAGGCGTCGGAGCCCAGCTCACCGCGCTGCTGCGCGCGCGGCACCATGAACGCGTCGACCTCCAGGCCTTTGGGCTGCGACGCGACCCTGGCGGCCAGCGCGTCGTATTGCGCGGCATTGTGCGCCGCGTGAAAACGCCCGACCTGGGCAAAATCGCAGTTGATCCCCTCGGTGCGCACAAACTCGCCGATCCAGGCCAGCGATTGCTGCCCCTCCTTCAGGATGTCGAACGCGCGCTGGCTGCCATGGCGCCGGGCAAGCTGATCGAAGCTGGGTTTGATGCTGGTCGATATCTGCCCGCCGTTGCGCGTGCTGCAGCCCCAGCCGGCCGCTTCGGCATCGAACACGATGGTCGAACGCCCGCCGCGCGCGGTCTGCAGCGCCGCGTGCAGCCCTGTGTAACCGGCGCCGATCACTGCCACGTCCACACTCGACGGCAGGGCCGGGTCCGGCAAGACCGGACGCGGTACGTCGTCCCACCAATACGGGGAGAGCTTGCAGTTTTCCATCAGTTCGGACTTGTGCATATCAGTTGCTCCATGGTGTTGCGCCCGATCGGCAACGCATGCAACGCGGAGGCTGTTTCGAAGTCCGCTCGCGGCCCATTGCGGTCGTTGGTTTGCCCTGGTAGCGGCTCGCCACCATGGTTGGCAGGGCCGCGGGGCGGGCGTGGCAGTTGGCCGGGGCACGCCCGGGCCCCAGGGCCGGGGGGTGCAGCGCCGCGGCGGCAACCACATTGGGGGGGCGGGGGCGGTGGGGGCAAAGGGGAAAGAACCAGCCCCCCATAACAAACCACCCACC
>JANLQZ010000128.1:0-5109 GCA_031368125.1 Betaproteobacteria bacterium | reverse complement strand
GCGCAACTTGCCGGTCACGACACGCAGCACGTTGGTGTTCATGCCGCCACACAGGCCCTTGTCGGTAGTGACGACAATCACGCCCGACGACTGGGCGTTGTTGGTGCGCATGAACGGATGGACATACTCCGGGTTCGACTTGCCGAGGTTGGCGGCGATGTTGCGGATCTTTTCGCTGTACGGACGGGCCGCACGCATGCGCTCCTGCGCCTTGCGCATCTTGGATGCAGCAACCATCTCCATGGCCTTCGTGATCTTCTTGGTGTTCTCCACCGATTTGATCTTGCCGCGTATTTCCTTACCTGCTGCCATAACTATGCCTCCTGCCAAGCCGCCTCGACAGAGGCGCGCGCCCCCTCGGGGGGCAGCAAACGAATACGAGCGTGGGGGCACGCATCTTGCCGGCCCTGGACTCTGGTGTCATCACGCATGTGCCGTCCGCGGACAATTCAAGCAAAGGTCTTCTTGAACGCGGTCGTGGCAGCCGTCAATTCGGCTTCCGCATCCTTGTCCATGGCCTTGTCGGCTTCGAGCTTGGCCAGCAGAGCGGCGTGTTTGTCCTTGAGGTAGGCGTGCAGGCCATGCTCGAAGGCCAGCACCTTCTTGACGTCGACGTCGTCCATGAAACCCTTGTTGACCGCAAACAGCGTCGCGCCCATCAGGCTGATGGGAAGCGGACTGTACTGCGCCTGCTTGAGCAACTCGGTCACCCGACCACCACGGTCAAGCTGCTTGCGGGTGGCTTCGTCGAGGTCGGACGCGAACTGTGCGAAAGCGGCCAGCTCACGGTACTGGGCGAGGTCGGTGCGGATGCCACCGGACAGGTTCTTGATTAGTTTGGTCTGCGCGGCGCCGCCAACGCGGGACACCGAGATGCCGGCGTTGATGGCCGGACGAATACCTGCGTTGAACAACGAGGTCTCCAGGAAGATCTGGCCATCGGTGATCGAGATCACGTTGGTCGGAACGAACGCTGACACGTCGCCGGCCTGCGTCTCGATGATCGGCAGCGCAGTCAGCGAACCGGTCTTGCCCTTGACTTCACCCTTGGTGAAGTCCTCGACGTATTTCTCGTTCACACGTGCGGCGCGCTCGAGCAGGCGGCTGTGCAGATAGAACACGTCACCGGGATAGGCTTCGCGCCCGGGCGGGCGACGCAACAGCAGCGACACCTGGCGATAGGCCACCGCCTGCTTGGACAGGTCGTCATAGACGATCAGCGCGTCCTGGCCGCGATCACGGAAGTACTCGCCCATGGTGCAACCCGAATAGGCGCTGACGTATTGCATTGCGGCGGACTCCGACGCCGTAGCGGCCACGACAATGGTGTATTCCATCGCGCCGGCCTGTTCGAGTGAACGCACCACGTTCTTCACCGAAGAGGCCTTTTGCCCAATCGCCACGTAGACGCAGGCCATGTTCTGGCCCTTCTGGTTGATGATGGCGTCGATCGCGACGGCCGTCTTGCCGGTCTGGCGGTCACCGATGATCAACTCGCGCTGGCCGCGCCCGATCGGCACCATCGAGTCGATCGACTTCAGGCCGGGCTGCATCGGCTGGCTCACCGACTGGCGCGCAATCACGCCCGGGGCCACCTTTTCAATCACGTCCGTCATCTTGGCGTTGATCGGACCTTTGCCGTCGATCGGCTGGCCAAGCGCATTCACCACCCGGCCCAGCAGCTCGGGACCGACCGGCACTTCCAGGATCCGGCCCGTGCATTTGACCGTGTCGCCTTCGGAAATGTGCTCGTATTCGCCCAGGATGACGGAGCCGACCGAGTCGCGCTCCAGATTCAGCGCCAGGCCAAAGGTGGGCAGGCCGTCGCTGCCGGCGGGAAATTCCAGCATTTCGCCCTGCATCACATCGGACAGGCCGTGAATGCGGCAAATGCCATCCGATACGGACACCACGGTGCCCTGGTTGCGGACGTTCGCACTGGCCGACAGGCCTTCGATGCGGCTCTTGATCAGTTCGGAGATTTCTGCGGGATTGAGTTGCATGACTCTTTCCTTCTTTCTTTGATGGGCTGCCTTGACTGAGCAACAAGCTCAGGCTGTCAGCGCGATTTTCATTTGTTCCAGGCGGGCTTTGACCGAAGTGTCGAGCACCTCGTCACCCACGACGACACGAACGCCACCGATCAGGCCGGGCTCGAGTTCAACCGACAGATTGAGCTTGCGACCAAAACGCCGTTCCAGCGTCACCGCCAGATCGGCAAGCGCCGCCCCCTCGATCGGGAAGGCGCTGTAAACGACGGCGTCCGACGAACCGCTGCGCGCATTCTTCAATGCGTTGAACTGGTTGGCGATTTCCGGCAGGACATTCAGGCGCCCGTTCTCGATCAACACGCGCAGGAAATTCAGCGCGGCGTTGGTCAACGGTGACTTGGCCACACCCGCCATCACCTCGAAGGCCTGGTCGTTGGTGGTTTTTGGGTTGTCGGCGAATTGCTGCAACTCCGGACTGGCGGCGATGAAGGCGAGTTCGTCAACCCAGGCCGACGTACTGTTCAGGTCGACCGCCGGATCCGTCAGAACTGCCTTGAACAGCGCTTCCGCGTAAGGGCGGGCAATGGTTGCAAGTTCAGCCATGTCGCCCCCTTACAGTTCGGTCTTCAGGCGGGACAACAAATCGGCATGGATGCCGGCATTGACTTCCTTGCGCAGGATCTGCTCCGCGCCCTTGACCGCCAATGCCGCGACCTGCTCGCGCAACGCCTCCCGGGCCTTGACCACCTGCTGGTCCGCTTCGGCCTTGGCCGACGCGATGATCTTGGCCCCCTCTTCGGCGGCACGGGTCTTGGCTTCTTCGACAATCGCCAAAGCGCGGCGCTCGGCGTCGCCCAGGCGTTTGGCGGTCTCCACCCGCGTGAGCGCAAGCTCTTTCTCGATGCGGTCGTTGGCCGACGCCAGATCCGCCCTGGCCTTGTCGGCCGCGGCCAGGCCGTCGGCGATCTTCTGGCTGCGTTCGTCAATGGCATTGATGAGCGGCGGCCACACGAACTTCATCGTGAACCAGATCAGCGCCCCGAAGGCGATCATCTGGACCAACAAGGTCGCATTAATGTTCATGACTTGCTCCAGGGCTTTTGGTCAAACCCGTTTACTTGATGAGTGCGATGAACGGGTTGGCAAACAACATGTACAGCGCGATACCCACGCCGATCATCGTCACCGCGTCAAGCAGACCGGCCACGATGAACATCTTCACCTGCAACTGCGGAATCATCTCCGGTTGGCGCGCCGCGCCTTCCAGGAACCGGCCGCCCAAAATACCGAAGCCAATGGCGGTGCCGAGTGCGCCTGCGCCGATCAGGATGGCGACCGCGATTTGAAGATCTCCCAACAGTAGTGCGAGTGCGTTTTGCATTGAAGTGCTCCTATGAAAAAAAGAAAAGGAAAAGGAAAGAAAACGTGAACGGAAAACTAGTGGGACTCGGCCGCCATGCTCATGTACACGATGGTCAGCATCATGAACACGAATGCCTGCAGGGTGACGATAAGAATGTGGAAGATGGCCCAGCCGAGGTTGAGTACGCCACCGGCGATACCGGTCACTGCGCCCCCGGCGGCCATCACGGCCAGCAAGATGAATACCATCTCGCCCGCATACATGTTGCCGAACAACCGCAGCGCGAGTGACACCGGCTTGGCGAGGTCCTCGATCACGCGAAAGATGACGTTGACCGGGAACAACCATTTGCCGAAGGGCGCAGTAAACACCTCATGCCCGAAACCGCCAAAACCCTTGTTCTTGAGGTTCATGAAGATCATGATCAAGAACACCGTGATGGCCATCGCAAACGTCTGATTGGGGTCGGTCGTAGGAACCGATTTGAAATACTCCAGGCCGACCGACTCGGCGATGCGTGGAAGCAGGTCCACAGGCAGGAAGTCCATGGCGTTCATGACCCATACCCAAAGAAAAATGGTCAGGGCCAGCGGCGTGACAAAACCGCGTTTGCCGTGGTAGGAATCCTTGACCTGGGAGTCCACGAAATTGACCAGCATTTCCACGAAGCTCTGGAATCTGCCTGGAACACCGGCACTGGCACGGCTGGCGGCCAGCGCGAAGAACCCGAATGCCACGATGCCCACAAACCACGACACCAGGATGGTGTCCAGGTGCAATGTCCAGAAGCCATGGCCCACATGCCAGTTGGTCAAATGGTGGGAGATGTATTCGCTCGATGTCGGTGCAGCAGATGAAGCCATGGCAATTTACTAGTACAACTCAATAATCGGTCAATCAATACCTAGCAAGTTTGCAGCAACTTGCTTACCGCGCAATTACCGCTCAAGTAATAACGCCAGCCAGTAGGCCAGGTGAACCATCCCGAAACCCAGAAACACCCACAAGGCCAGCACCTCCCGGTCATACAGGAAGATGCCGCCGAATATGGACGCCGTGCTCGCCCATTTGAGCGCCTGCGCGGAAACCTGTGTACGCAAGGCGGCCTGCGGAGTACCGGAACGGGACACGCCCATTCGCAACGCACCCAATGCAGCGGGCACGAAAACCGCCGCGCCGCCCAATGCCACCGAACGTGCAACCGGCCAGCCAAAAGTCAATCCAGCCAGCGCCGTGAACCCCGCAGTGCAGGCGATCTGGGACAACACCAGCCGCCACAAAACCACCATGAGCCGGGAACGACCTGATTCAAACATTGAACCCATCTTGCACCCTGTCGTTGCCCGCTGCGCGGCCGGTTTCCGCACCCAGCAAAGTTTGCGATTATAGCCACCATTTCAGTGGGACCAAGTACAAACCATAGGTGGCCGCCAGACCGCTCGCGGCGGTCGCGTCAACCGCCGCAAAACAGCAAAGGCACAAGCTGGAAAATTGCCCACGTCGCGCGCCGGGTCGCCGGCGGCCTCGTTTGCGCGGCAGTGGCAACGGGCCGGGACTTCAGCAACGCAAAGACCCAACTCCGACACGACCGATAATCGAAACATGAACCAGCTACCAGACACCCCGTGTTACCTCAATGGCGAATTCGCACCCTTGTGTGACGCAAAAATCAGCGTCATGGACCGGGGCTTCATTTTCGGCGACGGCATCTACGAGGTGGTGCCGGTCTATGCGGGCAAGCCGTTCCGTTTCGCG
>JANLQZ010000013.1:0-5678 GCA_031368125.1 Betaproteobacteria bacterium | reverse complement strand
AAAATAAACAGCGCGCAGCATCGTGTCGTAACCTTCTGAGCTATTAATCAACAAAGTTGTTTTCTGCTTCTTGACCTTGCCCTGGCCGTGGCAGGCGGTGCAGGGCTCGGGGATCACCTTGCCGCTGCCGCGGCAGGTGGGGCAGGTCTGCTGCACGCTGAAGAAGCCCTGGCGCATCTGCACGCTGCCCGAGCCGCTGCAGGTGCCGCAGGTCTTGGCCTGGGTGCCCGGCTTGGCGCCGCTGCCATGGCAGGTGTCGCAGGATTCCCAGCTCGGGATGCGGATCTGCGCATCCTTGCCGCGCGCCGCTTCCTCCAGCGTGATCTCCATGGCGTAGCTGAGGTCGCCCCCGCGAAATACCTGGCGGCCGCCTGCGCCAGCCCGGCCGCGCTGCTGGCCGAACATGTCCCCGAAGATGTCCCCGAAGGCTTCGGCAAAGCCGCCAAAGCCCTCGGCCCCCGGTCCACCGCGCATGTTCGGATCGACACCCGCATGGCCGTACTGGTCGTACGCGGCCCGCTTCTGCGGGTCGGACAACATCTCGTAGGCCTCTTTGGCGTCCTTGAATTTTTCCTCGGCACCCTTGGAGTTGTCACCCTGATTGCGGTCGGGGTGGAACTTCATCGCGAGCTTACGGTAGGACTTCTTGATTTCCTCGTCCGAGGCATTCTTGGGAACACCCAGGGTTTCGTAGTAGTCTCTCTTGGCCATCGTCGTTCTCAGTCAGCTCGCAAAAAATGCGTGGGTTCGGTGCACCGCATGTCGTGGGTCTTGAAAGCAGATCGCCGCGTGGCAGGCTCCAGAGGAACCCTGCGCACGCGGCGGGTCGCGAAACAGGGTTGCGGTCAGGCTTTCTTGACTTCCTTCACCTCGGCGTCGACCACGTCGTCGTCATGGGGCTTCGGGCCGCCCGCGTTGCCACCAGCCCCCGCGCCGGCACCAGCGGCATCCGCTTGTGGCCCGGACGCCTCGGCAGCCTGTTTGGCCTGCATGTCGGCGTACATCTTCTCGCCGAGCTTCTGGCTGGCGGCCATCAGCGCGTTGTTCTTGTCCTCGATGGCGGCCTTGTCGTCGCTCTTGAGCGCTTCTTCCAGCGCCTTGATGGCGGCCTCGATCTTTTCCTTCTCGCCGGCGTCGAGCTTGTCGCCGTATTCGGTCAGGCTCTTCTTCACGCTATGCACGCTGGCTTCGCCCTGATTGCGCGCCTGCACCAGTTCGAGCTTCTTCTTGTCGTCTGCCGCGTTGAGCTCGGCGTCCTTCACCATCTGCTGGATCTCGGCCTCGGTCAGGCCCGAGTTGGCCTTGATCGTGATCTTATTCTCCTTGCCAGTACCCTTGTCCTTGGCGCCGACGTGCAGGATGCCGTTGGCGTCGATGTCGAACGAGACCTCGATCTGCGGCGTGCCGCGCGCCGACGGCGGAATGCCCTCGAGGTTGAACTCGCCCAGCATCTTGTTGCCGGCGGCGATCTCGCGCTCACCCTGGAACACCTTGATCGTCACCGCGGGCTGGTTGTCGTCCGCGGTCGAGAAGGTCTGGGCGAACTTGGTCGGGATGGTCGTGTTCTTGGTGATCATCTTGGTCATCACGCCGCCCAGGGTCTCGATGCCCAGCGACAACGGCGTCACGTCGAGCAGCAACACGTCCTTGCGGTCGCCGACCAGCACCTGGCCCTGGATCGCGGCGCCCACGGCCACCGCCTCGTCCGGGTTCACGTCCTTGCGCGGATCGCGGCCGAAGAATTCCTTGACCTTCTCCTGCACCTTGGGCATGCGGGTCATGCCGCCGACCAGGATCACGTCGTGGATGTCGCCGACCGCGACACCGGCGTCCTTGATTGCCGTGCGGCACGGGCCGATCGTGCGCTCGATCAGGTCCTCCACCAGCGACTCGAGCTTGGAGCGCGTCAGCTTGATGCTGAGGTGCTTGGGACCCGATGCGTCGGCCGTCACGTACGGCAGGTTGATGTCGGTCTGCGAGCTGTTGGACAACTCGATCTTGGCCTTTTCCGCCGCTTCCTTGAGCCGCTGCAGCGCCAGCACGTCTTTGCCCAGATCCACGCCCTGTTCCTTCTTGAACTCGGCGATGATGAAGTCGATCACGCGCTGGTCGAAGTCCTCGCCGCCCAGGAAGGTGTCGCCGTTGGTGGACAGCACTTCGAACTGCTTCTCGCCGTCGACATCGGCGATCTCGATGATGGAGATGTCGAAGGTGCCGCCGCCCAGGTCGTAGACGGCGATCTTGCGGTCGCCCTTTTCGTTCTTGTCCAGGCCGAACGCCAGCGCGGCGGCGGTCGGCTCGTTGATGATGCGCTTGACGTCCAGCCCGGCGATGCGGCCGGCGTCCTTGGTCGCCTGGCGCTGTGCGTCGTTGAAATACGCCGGCACCGTGATCACGGCGTCGGTGACGGTTTCACCGAGGTAGTCCTCGGCGGTCTTCTTCATCTTGCGCAGCACGTCGGCGCTGATCTGCTGCGCCGCCATCGCCTTGCCGCGCACCTCGACCCAGGCGTCGCCGTTGTCGGCGGGCACGATCTTGTACGGCATCAGCGCGATGTCCTTCTGGACTTCCTTCTCGACGAATTTGCGCCCGCTCAGGCGCTTGACCGCGTACAGCGTGTTGCGCGGATTGGTCACTGCCTGGCGCTTGGCCGACGCACCGACCAGCACCTCGCCGTCTTCCTGGTAGGCGACGATCGAAGGCGTGGTGCGCGCACCCTCGGAGTTCTCGATGACCTTGGGCACGTTGCCTTCCATGATCGCAACGCAGCTGTTGGTGGTGCCGAGGTCAATGCCGATGATTCTTCCCATATTTTTCTCCAAAAACGCCCGGCTACCGCTGGTTGCTGCGCCGCGCTTGTTTCACAAACTGGACCTGTTTCACAGGTGTGGATTCCCGCAGGCTTTTCAAGGTCTTATTTCGGGGCCGAAACGGTGACCAGCGCCGGGCGCAGCACCCGGTCGGCGATCGAATAACCTTTTTGCAGCACGCTGACCACGCTGTTGGCTTCCAGTTCGCTTGGCACGACCGAAATCGCCTGGTGCTGGTGCGGATCGAAGCGGGTGCCAGGCGGCGGGTTGATGCCGATCACCTTGTTGCGTTCGAGCGCCGCCGTCAGCTGGCGCAAGGTCGCCTGGGCGCCTTCGCGAATCTGTTCCGGAGTGGCGTCCTTGAGGACCAGGCCGGCTTCCAGGCTGTCCACCACCGGCAACATGGCCTCGGCAAATCCCTCTACCGCGAACTTGCGCGCCTTGGAGATTTCGTCCTCGGCGCGCCGGCGGGCGTTTTCGGCCTCGGCCTTGGCGCGCAGGTACTGGTCGGCGAGATCTGCGCTTTTGGCCTGTAGCGCAGCGAGATCGGCTTGCGCTCGGCCCAGCAGGTCGGATTCCTGGGCGGCCTGTGCGGCCACCAGTTCTTCGGTGCTGCGGTAGCCGTTGGTGGCCTGGTTCGGTTCGGATGGGTTGTTGTCAGACATGCGGTTGGATCAGTAAATCAGTGCGACCTGCAGGACGTTGGGGCGCAATGGCATCTTTCAAGGATGCGGTCGCGGCCGGCCGCCGGGGCTGTGCCGCGCCGCATCGGCGCGACCGCCAGGCCGGGTGCCGGAGGCTGGTTCGGGCCGGGTCCGGCCTAGGCCGAGACGCCGAGCAGTTCGACGTCGAACTTCAGCGTCGCGTTGGGCGGAATGACTCCGCCGGCGCCGCGCGCACCGTAGCCCAGCTCCGGGGGTATCACCAGCGTGCGCGCGCCGCCGGTCTTCATGCCGGCCACACCCTCATCCCAGCCGCGAATCACCATGCCCGCGCCGAGCGAGAAGACGAAGGGGTCGCGGCGGTCCTTGCTGGAATCGAATTTTGCGCCCTGGGTCCCGTCGTTGTAGAGCCAGCCGGTGTAATGCACCGTGACTTTCTGGCCGGCACTGGCTTCATCGCCCGTGCCCACGGTGGTGTCGAAATATTGCAGGCCGCTGCTGGTAGTGATCATGGATAGGTTCCGCACAAAGATCGTTGGAAGAGTGCGGCACGCTGATCGCCGGGGCGCTGCCGCGACGGGGTCGGCGCCGGCAGGTGCGCCGCAAGAGCCGGAATTATGCCAGCAGTCCGCGCCGCGACAGGTCGTGCATCAGCGCGGCGACACCGTAGCTCCAGGGCGCCACCCGGTCCGAGGTGTCGACGCGGTTGACCAGCGTCCCGAGGCACGGCGTCGATACCGAGACCAGGTCGCCCAACGCGTGCGTGAAACCCTCGCCCGGTCTGAAGCGGTCCTGGGTCGGTGCGAACATGGTGCCGAGGTACAACATGAAACCGTCCGGGTACTGGTGCGTGCGTTGCCCCGCCGGTCCGATCGTGTGCTCCACCAGTTCAAGCGGATCGCGGCTGATCATGGCCAGGCTGCTGGTGCCGTGCAGTTCGAACTTGCCGTCGGCGCCGGTCACCCGCAGGGAGAGTTCGCAGCCGCGCACATGGTCGAGGTCGAACCGGTCGTCGAACAGGCGGATGAAAGGGCCGATCGCGGCCGAGGCGTTGTTGTCCTTGGCCCTGCCGAGCAACAGCGCGCTGCGACCCTCGAAATCACGCAGGTTGACGTCATTGCCCAGCGCACAGCCCTTGATTTCTCCGCGGCTGTTGACCGCCAGCACCACTTCCGGTTCCGGGTTGTTCCATGCGCTTTTGGGGTGCAGGCCGACGTCGGCGCCGACACCGACCGCACTCATCGGCTGCGCCTTGGTGAATATCTCGGCGTCCTCGCCGATGCCAACCTCCAGGTATTGCGACCACAGGCCCTGGCCGACCAGCAGCTCCCGCAGTTGCGCCGCCTGTCTCGAGCCCGGCTTGATGCTGCGCAGGTTGTCGCCGATCACGCCGACCACCGAGCGGCGCACCGCCTCGGCGCGCGTGGCATCGCCACGGGCCTGTTCTTCGATCACGCGTTCGAGCATCGACGCCACAAAGGTCACCCCGGCGGCCTTGATGGCCTGCAGATCGCACGGGGCCAGAAACCAGGGTTCGCCCGGGTCGCGCCGGTCCTGGGCCGAGTTCGCCAGCACCGACGCGGTGTTGGCGATGTGCGGGCCACCGTATTCGCGCACCGTGCCGACCGGATCGACCATCTCGAGCAACTGCGCGCTGGTGGGGGCGAGGTGCGAGACGTCGTAGATGTGGTCCGCACAGACGCGCACCAGGGTCGGTCCCAGGCCCTCGGTCCAGATGCGTCCGACCAGCACCGCCTGTTCGTGCTCCTGCGGCAGGATGTTTTCGACATTCAATTGGTCCAGCATGTTTCAGGCTTTCCTCTTGGCTTGCATGCTGGCCCAGCGGCTTGCAAATGCCGGCAGGTCATTGAGGCGCTTGAGCAGGTCCGCACCGGCCGCGGTGACGACGTAGCCGTCGTCACCATGGCCCATCAGCCCGGCCAGGCGCAGCTCCTTGATACGGGTGTTGAGGGTGTTGGGCGTGATGCCGCCGACGCTGTCCTGGAGCAGCCGGAAGGTCTGCGGATGGCCGTCCTTGAGGGCCCACAGGACGCGCATCGCGTAGCGCGCCTCGAGCAAGCCCAACAGCTGGCTGACAGCCGCGGTTTCCTTGGCACTCATGGGTCCGTCTCCTCGGAATCTGGTTATCGTTTGTCGCCGTAGTGTAGGCCGGTTGCAGTGCCCGGACAACAATTCAAAGCGCAAA
>JANLQZ010000654.1:0-2833 GCA_031368125.1 Betaproteobacteria bacterium | reverse complement strand
TGGCTTGCGTTGAGCGTCAGCGTTGCCGGAAAGACCGCGCCGCGTTTCTCGTCGTTGACGGCATCCGAGGTCACGCGCTGCACGGTCGCAGCTACGGTGCCGTAACGGGTGAAGGGGAAGGTCTCGAACTTGATCTCGGCGTTCTGTCCGGCATCCACGAAGCCGATGTCCTTGTTGTCCATGGTGACTTCCACGGTCACCGCGGCGCCGTCGGGCACGATCACCATCAGCACTTGTGCTTCCGTGACGACACCCCCCACCGAATGCACCGCCAGCTGCTGCACCGTTCCCGCCACGGGCGCCGTCAAGGTGGTGAGCTTTTCGCGCTGGCTGGCTTTGGCTTTGTCCTGCGCGGCCAGTCTGGTCTTGAGTTCGCCCTGGGCCTGCCGTTCGGCCAGGTTGCGCAGCACCTCGGCCACAAACGCGGCTTTCGCCGCCTCGCTTTCGCGCAACGCAGCCTGCGCCTCCACCAGCCGCGCGCGCTGCGTGGCGAGGTCGCGCTCGAGTTCCACGCGCTCACGGGTCTTGTCCTGCGTGGCGTGGCCCGAGACGTAACCCTGGTCCACCAGCTGCTTGAAGTCAGCCTCGCGGCCCTGTGCCAACGGAACCGTCAACTCGAGCTTGCCCACGAGCTCGCGCGCCGTGCCGATCTCGGCCTGGCGACGGGTGATCTCGGACGAAAGCCTGGCCAAACGCGCCCTGATGTCGCCGTGTTCGGCCGCCAGTTGCGCCTCGGCCGCAGCCACTTCCACGGCGCTCCACTCAGGCGGCCAATTGGCCGACGACCTGGAGCCTTGGCGCGCGGCTGCAGAACCATACAGCTGCGCCGCGCCCTGCCCCACATCCAGCATCCGGCCGAGCGCCCGGGCGCGCCAGGCTTCGGATTCGGCGCTCCTGCCCTGATCGTTCGCACTCATCCTGTCCGCCTGGGCGGCCGTCGGGTCGAGCTCCACCAGCGGTTGGCCGGCCTGCACATGGTCGCCATCCTTGACCAGCACGGCCTTGACGACGCTGCGCTCCAGCGGCTGTATCTGCTTGGTGCGTTCACTCACCACAATCCGGCCCGGCGCCAGCGCGACGATGTCGACCCGGCCCAACACCGCCCACACCACCGCGCCGGCAAACAAGGCCATGAGCACGAAGGCCAGGCGGCGCGGCGCGGGGTGCACCGGCGTGTCCTGCAGGCTCAGCGCGGCCGGCAGGAACGCCACTTCGTCGGCCAGCCGCCGCGGGCCCGCAAGCTCGCTGCGATGCGCCCAAGCTGCGGCAAACACACCCATATAACGCGCCAGCAACCCGGCGCTCGCATGTGTGGCACGCGGCGCGTTCATATTGCTGCCCCGCGCGCCAAGGCATCGACTGGTTGTCCGCCATCCTGCAGCTTCCAGAGGTGTGCGTACAAGCCGCCCGGTTGTTGCAGCAGCGCCTCGTGTGGTCCCGACTCCACGATGCGCCCGCGGTCCATGACGATGATCCGGCTGCAGGAGCGCACCGAGCTCAGCCGGTGGGCAATGATGAATACGGTGCGGCCACTGCAGATGCGCGCCATGTTGCGCTGGATGATCGCCTCGCTCTCGTAGTCCAGCGCGCTCGTGGCCTCGTCGAGTATCAGGATGCGCGGATTGGTGAACAATGCACGGGCAATGGCGACGCGCTGGCGCTGGCCGCCGCTCAGGCTGCTGCCCTGCTCGCCCACCACGGTGTCATAACCCTCGGGCAGTTCGCCGATGAAGTCGTGCGCCCCGGCGAGTTCGGCCACCCGGATCACGGCCTCGATCGGCGCCGCCGGGTCGCCGATGGCGATGTTCTCGCGCACGCTGCGGTTGAACAGCAGGTTCTCCTGCAGCACCACGCCAACCTGGGTGCGCAGCTGGGCGGCGTCGATCAGGCTGATGTCGATGCCGTCCACCAGCAGCCGGCCACTTTGCGGCGTGTAGAGCCGCTGCACCACCTTGGTCAGGGTGCTTTTGCCCGAGCCCGAACGCCCGACGATGCCGATCACTTCGCCGGCGCGCACGTCCAGGCTGATGCCGTCGAGCACCGGCTGGCTGTCGGGCCGGTAACGAAAGCTCAGTTGGTCGAGCGTAACGCGCCCGGCCACCTTGGGCAGTTGGACCGCACTGGCACCGGCCGCTTCGGTGTGGGTGTTCAGGATGTCGCCCAGGCGCGCCACCGATATGCCGGTTTGCTGGAAGTCGGTCCACAACTGCGCCATGCGCATGATGGGTTGGGCCACGCGCTGGGCGAACATGTTGAAGGCGACGAACTGTCCCACGGTCAACAGGTTGTCCATCACCAGGTGTGCGCCGTACCACAGGGTGGCGGCACTGACCAGCTTGCCGATCAGGTTCACGGCTTCGTGCGCCAGCGTGGCAAGGTTCTGCGTCCTGAAACTGGCCGAGACGTAGGCCGCGAGCTGGGCGTCCCAGCGCTTGCCAAAGGCGGGCTCCAGCGCAGCGGCCTTGACGGTCTGGATCCCGGTCACGGTTTCCACCAGCATTGCCTGGTTTTCTGCGCCGCGCGCGAATTTGAGGTCCAGCCGTTTCCTGAGGACCGGGACCACCGCCAAGCTGAGCCCAAAATAAAGTGGAAGGCTGGTCAGCACGATCAGGGTCAGCGGCACGCTGTAGAACAACATGACGGCGATGAATAGCACCGAAAACAGGACATCCAGCACGACGGTCAGGGCGCTGCCGGTGAGAAAGCTGCGAATGTTTTCAAGCTCGCGCACGCGCGCCACCGAGTCACCCACGCGGCGGGCCTGGAAGTAGGCCAGCGGCAACTGCACCAGATGGCGGAACAGCCTCGCACCCAGTTCCACGTCGATCCGGCT
>JANLQZ010000877.1:0-2504 GCA_031368125.1 Betaproteobacteria bacterium | reverse complement strand
ACGTCGCCGGTCGGGAACCAGCCGTCGACCAGCGGTGAAGGAGCGTCGGATTTGTAATAGTCCCGGATGATCCACGGGCCCTTGACCATCAGGTCGCCGAACGTCCTGCCATCCCACGGCAACTCCACGCCATCGGGATCCACGATCTTCATGTCGACGCCGTAAAGGCCGCGGCCCTGCTTGAGTCGCACCTTCATCTTTTCGTCGCTCGGCAGCGACAGGTGTTTGTTCTTGAGCGTGCAGACCGTCCCCAGCGGCGACATCTCCGTCATGCCCCAGGCATGCAGGACTTCGACGCCGTAGTCGTCGTTGAAAGCCGTGATCATGGCCGGCGGACAGGCTGAGCCGCCGATGACGGTGCGCTTGAGGGTCGAGAAACGCAACCCGCCCGCCTGCATGTGCGACAACATCATCTGCCAGACGGTCGGAACGCCAGCCGCGAAACTGACCTTTTCCGATTCGATTAATTCGAAAATCGACTTGCCGTCCATCGCCGGGCCGGGAAACACCAGCTTGGCCCCGGTCATCGCGGCCGAATACGGCAGGCCCCAGGCGTTGACGTGGAACATCGGAACCACCGGCAGCACCGCGTCGCGCGCGCTCATGTTCAACGCGTCGGGCATGCCCCCGGCAAAGGCGTGCAGGATGGTCGAACGGTGGCTGTACAACGCGGCCTTGGGGTTGCCGGTGGTGCCGCTCGTGTAACACATGCTGGAGGCGGTGTTTTCATCGAACTCGGGCCAGCGGTACGTCGGCGGGTGCGAACCGATCCAGGCCTCGTAACTCTGCAACCCGTCAATGCCGGTGTCAGCCGGCAATTTGTCCGCGTCGGACAACGCGATGAAATGCCGGATCGTGGTGGCCTTGCCCTGGATCGCCTTGACGATCGGCAGGAAACTCATGTCGAAACACAACACCTGGTCTTCGGCGTGGTTGGCGATCCAGGCAATCTGGTCCGGGTGCAGGCGCGGGTTCAGGGTGTGCAAAACGCGTCCGGTGCCGCTGACGCCGAAATACAGTTCGAGGTGCCGATAACCGTTCCAGGCCAATGTCGCCACCCGGTCTCCGAAGGCCAGTTGCAGCGTGTCGAGGGCGTTCGCGACCTGGCGCGCGCGCGCGGCGATCTCGCGGTAGTTGGTGCGGTGGATGTCTCCTTCCACGCGCCGCGATACGATCTCGCCCTCGCCATGGTGCCGCCGGGCGAATTCGATCAACGAGGAAATCATCAGCGGTTGGTTTTGCATTAATCCGAGCATGCGGGTCTCCGGGTTGGTTCAAATGCAACGTACATTTCTTGCCGCCCCTAGTATTACGCAAGCCGCATCGCGCGCACAACGGGGATTGCCCTCATGGCGTCGTTCAAATTGCAAGTGCGGGACAATCGCGCCATGGACATGTCCGTCAAACCTGCCGTCGACCCTGCCCCGAGTTTTGTGCCTGATGCGCCGGCGCCTATGGCCGGGGCAATCCAATGGCGCAACAGCTTCGCGGATCTGGGCGATGTGTTCTCCACCCGCCTCGCGCCTACGGCGCTGCCTGCGCCCTACTGGGTCGCTCGCAACCCGCGTCTGGCCGAAGAACTGGGGCTCCCGCTGGATTGGCTGCAGTCCGACCAGGCACTCGAGGCACTCACCGGCAACCTGGCGCTGCCCGGTTCAGCGCCGCTTGCCAGTGTCTACAGCGGACACCAGTTCGGGCAATGGGCGGGGCAACTGGGCGACGGGCGCGCCATCCTGCTTGGCGAAATAACCGGCGCCGATGGGCAAATACGGGAATTGCAACTCAAGGGCGCCGGCCTGACGCCCTATTCGCGCATGGGCGACGGCCGCGCGGTATTGCGCAGTTCGATCCGCGAATTCCTGTGCTCCGAGGCGATGTACGGCCTGGGGATTCCGACCACCCGGGCCTTGTGTGTCACCGGCTCGGATGCACCGGTGCGGCGCGAGGAAGTGGAAACCGCGGCCGTGGTGACGCGCGTCGCGCCCAGCTTCGTGCGCTTCGGGCACTTCGAACACTTCTCCTACAGTGGGCAGACAGGCCAGCTCAAGCAATTGGCCGACTACGTGATCGACCGGTTCTATCCGGATTGCCGCTCCACCACGCGTTTCGCCGGCAACCCCTATGCCGCTTTTCTGGAAGCGGTGAGCGAACGCACCGCCGACCTGCTGGCCCAATGGCAGGCGGTGGGGTTTTGCCACGGGGTCATGAATACCGACAACATGAGCATCCTCGGGTTGACGGTCGACTATGGACCGTTCCAGTTTCTCGATGGATTCGATCCGGCGCATATCTGCAACCATTCCGATACCCAGGGGCGTTACGCCTTCAACCGCCAGCCCAACATTGCCTACTGGAACCTGTTCTGCCTGGGGCAGGCGTTGTTGCCCCTGATCGGCGAGCAGGAGCTTGCCCTGGCGGCGCTGGAATCCTACAAGTCGGTCTTCCCGACGGCGCTGGAACGTCGCATGGGGGCCAAGCTGGGCTTGGTACAGCCGCAGGGCGAA
>JANLQZ010000875.1:0-5462 GCA_031368125.1 Betaproteobacteria bacterium | reverse complement strand
CGAACCCGACCTACCGGCTGGTCACCCCGGGCCAGACGCTGGTGATGCGTACCAAGCCCGGGCCGGCGGCCAAGCTGCTGCCGTCGGCGCACGCCATCGAGCGCGAGTTTCGCGTGATGAACGCGCTCGGCGCGACCGAGGTGCCGGTGCCGCGCATGCTGCTGCTGTGCGAAGACGAGTCGGTGATCGGCCGCGCCTTCTACGTGATGGAATTCGTGCAGGGCCGGGTGTTGTGGGACCAATCGTTACCCGGAATGTCGAATGCCGAACGCGGCGCCATCTACGACGAAATGAACCGCGTTATCGCGGCGCTGCACAAGGTCGATTTCGTCGAACAGGGCTTGGGCGGCTTTGGCAAAGCTGGCAACTACTTCGAGCGCCAGATCGGCCGCTGGAGCAAGCAGTACGTGGCCTCCATCACCCAGCCGATCGCCGAGATGGATCAGCTGATGGCGTGGCTGCCGGCGCACATCCCCGACAGCGCACGCGACGCGGGCAAAACCAGCATCGTGCATGGTGACTTCCGCCTGGACAATCTGATATTCCACCCGACCGAGCCGCGCGTGCTGGCTGTGTTGGATTGGGAACTCTCGACACTGGGCCATCCGTTGGCTGATTTCAGCTACCACTGCATGGCGTGGCACATTCCGCCGGGGTCGTTCCGTGGCATTGGCGGCGTTGACGTCGCCAGCCTGGGAATTCCGACCGAGGCGCAATACATCCGGCGGTACTGCGAACGCACCGGACTCACTACGCCGGAGGCACTCGCGCCGGACTGGAACTTCTACCTGGCTTACAACCTGTTCCGCATCGCCGCCATCCTGCAGGGCATTGCCAAGCGCGTGGAGATGGGAACCGCGTCGAGTGCACAAGCGGCCAACTCCGCGGCCGGGGTTCGGCCACTGTCCCGGATGGCGTGGCAGTTTGCACAACAGGCCTGATCCAATTTCTTCACCGATTCTTCCCCGACACCAGTAAAACTACCGGAGCACCACATGGATTTCGATTATTCCCCCAAGACCAAGGAATTGCAGCAAAGAGTACAGCGTTTCATGGACGACCATGTCTACCCGGCCGAACCCGCCTACAAGGCGGAACTGGAAGCCAACACCGCCGCCGGCAAACGCTGGAGCGCACTGCAAACGATAGAGCAACTCAAGCCCAGGGCCAAGGCCGAAGGGCTGTGGAACCTGTTCCTGCCGGTCGACAGCGCGTCCGCATCAGGATATGCCGGGGCCGGCCTGACCAACCAGGAATACGCGCCGCTGGCCGAAATCATGGGCCGGGTGCCATGGGCCAGCGAGGTGTTCAACTGCTCCGCGCCGGACACCGGCAACATGGAGACGATTGCCCGATACGGATCCGAAGAAAACAAGGCCCGCTGGCTCAAGCCGCTGCTCGAAGGGGAGATCCGGTCGGCCTTCGCGATGACCGAACCGGATGTTGCCTCCAGTGACGCCACCAACATCGCGACTCGCATCGAGCGGCAAGGTGACGAATACGTGATCAACGGCCGAAAATGGTGGATATCCGGCGCGGCCGACCCGCGTTGCGCGATCTACATCACCATGGGGAAGACCGATCCTGAGGCTCCGCGCCATTCGCAGCAAAGCATGGTGCTGGTCCCGGCGGACACCAAGGGCATCCGCATCGTGCGGCCACTGAACGTGATGGGGTACGACGACGCGCCGCACGGCCACGTGGAAATGTACTTCGAGAATGTGCGCGTGCCGGTCGGCAATATTCTGCTGGGTGAAGGCCGCGGCTTCGAAATCGCGCAGGGCCGCCTTGGACCGGGACGTATCCACCACTGCATGCGTCTGGTTGGCGTGGCTGAGCGCGCACTGGAACTGATGTGCAAACGCGCATCTTCGCGCGTCGCGTTTGGCAAGACGGTTGCGTCGCAGACGGTGACCCAGGAGCGCATCGCAGAGGCGCGCTGCAAGATCGACATGGCGCGTTTGCTCACGCTCAAGGCCGCCTGGCTGATGGACATGGCCGGCAACAAGGTCGCCAAGAACGAAATCGCGATGATCAAGGTGGTGGCGCCCAGCATGGCCTGTCAGGTGATCGACTGGGCGATGCAGGCGCATGGTGGTGGAGGCATGTGTGACGATTTCCCGCTCGCCTTCGCTTATGCCCATGCCCGCACCCTGCGATTTGCCGATGGCCCGGACGAAGTCCATCGCAACTCGATTGCCAAGCTCGAACTGGGCAAATATGCAGCCAACCCGCGCGAAGTGGAGATGCCCATCACCCGTGGTTCGTAAACATGATCGAAGTCTATTCGTGGCCGACCCCCAACGGGCACAAGGTCCACATCATGCTGGAGGAGTGCGGTTTCAGGCTGGATCGCGATTGGCGGGCGATCCCGGTCAACATCGGCACCGGTGACCAGTTCAAGCCCGAGTTCCTGAAGATCAGCCCGAACAACAAGATACCGGCAATGGTTGACCCCGATGGTCCGGACGGAAAGCCGATGGCGCTGTTCGAGTCGGGTGCCATTCTCGTCTACCTCGCCGCCAAGACCGGCAAATTCCTTCCCAAAAGCGACCGGCGGAAGTTCGAGGTCCTCCAGTGGCTTATGTTCCAGATGGGTGGCGTCGGTCCGATGCTGGGACAGGCCCACCACTTCAGGATTTACGCTCCCGAGAAAATAGCGTACGCTGTCAACCGCTACACCAATGAGGCGCGACGCCTCTACGGCGTGATGGACCGGCAACTGGCCAGAAGCCGGTACATCGCCGGCGACCAGTACTCGATCGCCGACATCGCCACATTCCCGTGGCTGCGCAGTTGGCAGAACCAGGGCATCGACTGGGCTGAGTTCCCACACCTCAAGTCGTGGTTCGACCGGTTGGCCGACCGCCCGGCCGTCAAGCGCGGGGTGGAAATCCTGGCCGCGCTGCGCAAACCAATTACCGATGACAAGGCGCGCGAAGTGCTGTTCGGCAAGACGCAATACGAGAAACGGTAGTCCTTAGCCCCGGTCCGTCTGACCGGACCACAACGCGTTGAGGTCCGGGAAGTTCCAATTCGCTGGATCTTCGCGCCCGCTGATCTTTTCCTTGCAGCCGCGCTCCGAGAGGTCGACGAGTTCGGGCGCGATCCGCTCGCGGGTCTTGCTGGAGAAGAACACTTTGACAATCGGCGTCGTCAGCGCGCCGGCCGATTGCTCGACCACCACACCGATGCGCCCTGAAGTGAGCCGTACCAGAGAGCCGACCGGGTAGATCCCCAGGCTCTTGGCGAAGGCCTGGAACACGACCGGATCGAAATGCCCATTGGCCCATTGCCCCATCTGGCGCATCGATTCGGCAGGGTCCCAGCCAGCCTTGTAGGGCCGGTTGGAAGTGATCGCATCGTAGACATCGCAGACCGCCCCCATCTTCGCGTACAAGGAGATCTCGCCGTCCCTGAGCCCTTTCGGATAACCCGAGCCATCGGTCTTCTCGTGGTGATGCAGGCACACATCGAGCGCAATCGGAGGCACGCCCTCGGAGTCGCCCAGAAGCTTGTGACCCAACTCCGGATGGGTCTTGACAATCGCGAACTCGGCTATTGTCAGTTTGCCAGGCTTGTTGAGCACTTCCGTTGCCACCAGGGCCTTGCCCATGTCGTGCAGCAATCCCGCCACGCCGGCCGCGTGGACCTCGTCCTCGCCCAGACTGAGTCGGCGTGCCAGGGCGATCATCATCGCGCACACCGCCACCGAATGCATATACGTGTAGTCATCGACGGTCTTGAGTCGCGCAAGACTGATCAACGCACTGGAATTGCGGGCAACCGAATCCGAAATGTCTTGCACCAGTTGCTTTACCCCGCCGGCGTCCACGGTATTGCCCATGCGTGCTTCGCGAAACATCGACGTCACGGCCTCTTTGGACTCGGCACAGATCTGCGCCGCGCGGACGAGTTCCTGCGCAATCGGAACCGGCTTGGTCAACGTCGACGCGGCGTTCGACTGCGTCACCTGTCCATGGACACGCGCCGCTTCGTCGCTCGCAGGAACAGCATCGCGCCCGGCCGCGACAGTGTCGGCGCCCTGGTCGGTGTCAATCCAGACTTCACGGATCTTGCTGGCCCGCATGAGCGAAATCTGCTGCATATCGGTCACCACAAAACTCGCACGCCAGAACGGATTCTCGACCCACGAGCCAACCACCTCCTGCAGGTACATGCCGACGGCAAGCTCATTCACGCCAATCTTTTTGCGCATTCTTGTTAGTGACCCAGTTCAGTGACTTACCGATATCAAACGGCTTGTTGTTCCCGCAACGTCGCGGCCAACGACCGCGCGACTGCATGCACATCCCCGCGGATGACCTGCAGTGTACGGGCCTGCCACGCCGGATCCACTGAAGGAGCCGTGTGTTGAACCGCCACGTCAGCAAGTCGGCAAGTCGCGCCACAGTTGCAGTAACCGATACGGTTGGACGGGTTGCACCGGCAGCCGTGCTTCACATCGGGCAGGCTGTGCCGCTCGGCGATCAGTCCCAGATCCGCCCTGAAGTGGGTGCGGCACGGCTTTTGGTTGCGGTCCTGCCGCCGCAGATCGATGTGAATCATGTTGTGTGGAAACGGCACTGGCGATCTACGCCACTCGTGCCGGGGAAGCTCCAGCAATCACATCCGGCCACGCAGACCGACCGGCTCGGCACGACCCGCATCGGCGCAGCGCCCGAAACCGGCCGACATTGTCACGCCGTCAATGCAGATGCCGCGGCTTGCGCCCACCACCATGACCGGAGCCGCCATACCCCCCCCCCGATCCACGCGGCCGTTTGCCGATTTCCAACGAACTGACGAGGGCATCGAACCGCTGGGCAAAGAGTTTGTCGATCTCGGCCACCACGCCGGAGAGTTCTGAACCATCAAAGTGGCGCTCCATCATGCCGACGATGTCCTGCACCAACAAATCGCGTTGCACCTGCATGATCGCCGCAGGGTTCGGGCCAACAAACAACATCGTGAAGTCATCGCGGGACCCACTCCACGACTCGTCATCGTCATCATCCTCGTCCTCGTCGTATTCGGTGTCATAGAAGCTGACCTCGATCGCGGCGCCGGTTTCCGCAAGCTCGTTGAGGTTCATGCACATTTCGTCGAGTGACTGGCGAAAGTCTTCGTCGCCCGCGACGGTCCAACAGATCTGCAGCATGTGCTGCGGAGCATCGAACTTGATGCCAGGCTCGTCCTCGTAGGAACTACGCGCGCCATCGGCAAGCGAGCGCGCGCCCGCGTATTTCCAGATCGGCTTGAGGGCGTCCTGGATCTGGTCAAACTGCACCGCGTCGCGCAGCCGAACCTCGCCATGCAGATGGATTTCAAAAGGGGCGTTGTTGCGTGCCATTTGATGAGAGTGTAGTGGTGCCCGGGACCGGAATCGAACCGGTACGCTCCTTATGCAGGAAAGCGGCGGATTTTAAGTCCGATGTGTCTACCAATTTCACCACCCGGGC
>JANLQZ010000858.1:0-6054 GCA_031368125.1 Betaproteobacteria bacterium | reverse complement strand
ACCAGCGAAACCTCCGGGATATCCAGTCCTTCGCGCAACAAGTTGATGCCCACCAGCACGTCGAACGCTCCCAGCCGCAGGTCGCGCAGTATCTCGACCCTCTCCACGGTGTCGACATCGCTGTGCAGATAACGCACCTTGACGCCGTTGTCGTTCAGGTAGTCGGTCAGTTGCTCGGCCATGCGTTTGGTCAGGGTCGTGATCAGCACGCGTTCACGTTTTTCCACGCGGATCCGGATTTCCTGCAGTACATCGTCGACCTGGTGCGTGGCCGGGCGCACTTCGACTTCCGGGTCGACCAGCCCGGTCGGGCGCACCAGTTGCTCCACCACCTGTCCGGCATGGTCCTGCTCCCACTGCGCCGGCGTGGCGGAAACAAAAATCGCCTGGCGCATCCGGGCCTGGAATTCCTCGAACTTGAGCGGGCGGTTGTCGAGCGCACTGGGCAGGCGAAAACCGTATTCCACCAGGGTCGTCTTGCGCGACCGGTCGCCGTTGTACATGCCGCCGAACTGCCCGATCAGCACATGCGACTCGTCGAGGAACATGATCGCGTCCTTCGGCAGGTAATCGGTGAGCGTGGCCGGGGGGTCCCCCGGCGCAGCGCCTGACAGGTGGCGGGTGTAATTCTCGATCCCCTTGCAATGCCCCACTTCGCTGAGCATTTCCAGGTCGAAGCGCGTGCGCTGCTCGAGCCGTTGCGCCTCCACCAGCTTGCCCATGCCCACCAGTTCCTTCGAGCGCCCGGCCAGTTCGACCTTGATGGTCTCGACGGCCGCCAGCACGCGGTCACGCGGCGTCACGTAGTGGCTGCTGGGGTAGACCGTGAAGCGCGGAATCTTCTGCCGAATCCGGCCCGTCAGCGGATCGAACAACTGCAGCGACTCGATCTCGTCGTCGAACAGCTCGATGCGAATCGCCATCTCGCTGTGCTCGGCCGGGAACACGTCGATCGTGTCGCCGCGTACCCGGAACTTGCCGCGCGCGAAGTCGTCTTCATTGCGCTGGTACTGCATGCGCACGAGCTGGCCGATGGCGTCGCGCTGGCCCATGCGGTCACCCACGCGCAGGGTCATCACCATCTGGTGGTAGGCCTCGGGCTGGCCAATGCCATAGATGGCGGACACGGTGGCCACGATGACCACGTCGCGGCGCTCCAGCACGCTTTTGGTACATGACAGGCGCATCTGCTCGATGTGCTCGTTGATCGCGGAGTCCTTCTCGATGAACAGATCGCGCTGCGGCACATAAGCCTCGGGCTGGTAGTAGTCGTAATAACTGACGAAATACTCCACCGCGTTCCTCGGAAAGAACTCGCGAAATTCGCTGTACAGCTGTGCTGCCAGCGTCTTGTTGGGCGCGAACACGATCGCCGGACGGCCCAGCCGCGCAATCACGTTGGCCATGGTGAAGGTCTTGCCCGAACCGGTGACCCCGAGCAGGGTCTGGAACACCTCGCCGTCGTTGACGCCCTCGACCAGCTTGTCGATCGCCTGCGGCTGGTCGCCGGCGGGCGGATAAGGCATGAACAGCTCGAACGGCGAGCCGGGAAAACGCGCGAACGTGCCTTCGGCGGGGCTGTCCGCACCGGTCTGCCCGGGCGGGAGGTTGTCGGCGGAAACTTCCAGGACTACGGACATGAGTGCAGGCGCCACGGGCGAGGCGGCGGGTAAAATTATGGACAACCGACGAGCGTAACGCAGTTGACCGTGCCTTGCCTGCGCGGCGTGCGCCGGTATTTGCCTGCCGGACGCGCCAGCGCCGGCAGTGCCAACCGCCACCGAACCCCAGAGAACCTGACCATGTCCCTGTTTACCGCCGTAGAAATGGCCCCGCGCGACCCGATTCTGGGCATCACCGAGCAATTTGCCGCCGATGCCAAACCGGCCAAGGTGAACCTGGGAGTCGGCGTGTATTACGACGACAACGGCAAGCTGCCGCTGCTCAAATGCGTGCAGGCGGCGGAAAAAACCATGATGGACTCCCCGAAAGCGCGGGGGTACCTGCCGATCGACGGTATTGCCGCCTACGACGCGGCTGTCAAGTCGCTGGTATTTGGTGCCGACTCCGAACCTGTCCGCGCCGGCCGGGTGGCGACGGTACAGGCCATCGGCGGAACCGGCGGCCTCAAGGTTGGCGCCGATTTCCTGCGCAAGCTCGATCCGGCGGCCAAGGTGCTGATCAGCGACCCGAGCTGGGAGAACCACCGGGCGCTGTTTGGCGGTGCCGGGTTCGTGGTTGACAGTTATCCCTATTACGACGCGGCAAAACGCGGCGTGAATTTCGACGGCATGCTGGCGGCCCTGAATGCCGCCACACCAGGCACGATCATCGTGCTGCACGCCTGCTGCCACAACCCGACCGGGTACGACATCACGGCGGCGCAGTGGGACCAGGTCGTGGCGGCATGCAAGTCACGGTCGCTGACGCCTTTTCTGGACATGGCCTACCAGGGTTTTGGCTACGGCATCCAGGAGGACGGCGCCGCGGTGCAGAAGTTCGTGGCCGCCGGCCTGAGTTTCCTGGTGGCCACCAGCTTCAGCAAGAGTTTCAGCCTGTACGGCGAGCGCGTCGGCGCCCTGAGCGTGTTGTGCGAAAGCAAGGATGAAGCGGAACGCGTGCTGAGCCAGCTCAAGATCGTGATCCGCGCCAACTACAGCACCCCGCCGACACACGGCGGCGCGGTGGTCGCGGCGGTGATGAACGACCCCGCCCTGCGTACGTTGTGGGAGCAGGAACTCGGCGAGATGCGCCTGCGCATCAAGACCATGCGCCAAAAACTGGTCGACGGACTGAAGGCCGCGGGCGTCAAACAGGACATGGGTTTCATCACCAGCCAGATCGGCATGTTCAGTTACTCGGGCCTGAGCAAGGACCAGATGGTCAGGTTACGCAAGGAATTCGGGGTCTACGGCACCGACACCGGTCGCATGTGCGTGGCCGCGCTCAATAGCCGCAACATCGACCACGTTTGTGCGTCGATCGCCAAGGTCATCTGAGACCGCGCTCCGGACCGCCGCGTGAGACCCGCGCCCGCCACGCCCGCGGGGTTCATCAGCGACGTGCTGAAGAACGATGCCAACCGGACCATCCTGCAACGCCTTCCGTCACTGCAGTTGCCCGACGCCTGGCTGGTGGCCGGTTGCCTGTTCCAGACCATCTGGAACCTGCGTTGTGGCCGCTCGCCGGGCGCCGGCATCAAGGACTACGACCTGTTCTATTTTGACGCGGACGACTTGTCGGCGAGCGCCGAACGCGCGGTGGGAGAGCGGGTGCAGGCGTGTTACCGCGACCTCGACATCACGGTCGAGGCCAAGAACCAGGCCCGGGTGCACACCTGGTACGCGAACTGGTTTGGTTTCCCTTATCCCGCGCTGGAACACGCGTGCGAGGGAATCGATCGATTCCTCGTCATGTGCACCTGCGTCGGCCTGCAATGCAGCAGCGGCGACAGCCCACGCCTGTATGCGCCCAACGGCCTGGATGAGCTGTACCACGGCGTCCTGCGGCCCAACGCCCATTGCGACCATCGGCCGCTGTTCCTGCAAAAGACCGCGAGTTACTGCAGCCGCTGGGACTGGCTGCAGGTCATCGACGCGAACCCGGCGGCCGGCGGCGGGGCGGTCAGCGCACCAGTTGGTTGAGCTGGATGATGGGAAGCAGCACGGCCAGCACGATCAGCATCACCACCAGGCCCATGACGACGATCAGCAGCGGCTCCAGGATCGTCGCCAGCCGCATGGCGCGCCGTTGCACGTCGTTGCCCAGCTGCAGCGCCGCGCGCTGCAGCATCAGCGGCAGTTGCCCGGTCTGCTCTCCAAGGCGCGCAAACATCGCCAGCAGGCCGGGAAAACGCTTCTTTTGCGCCAGCGCCGACGCCAGTGGCGCCCCTTCGCGCACCAGCACCAGCAGCGCGAGCGCGTCCGCGCGCATGGCGCGGTTGTGCAGGGTTTCGGCCGCTGCCTGCAACGCCTTGAGGATAGGTACTCCAGCCGCAGCCAGCATGGCCAGCGTATTGGCGAAACGCGCCGCGTTGTAACCACGCGCGAGCCGGCCCAGCACGGGCAGGTTCAGGAACGCCGCGTCGTAGCGCTCGCGCAAGCCCTCGTTCTTCAAGGCGTAGGACACGCCGACACTTACCGCGGCGCCAAGGGCCAACACCAGCAGCCCGTAATTGCGCACCACGCTGCTCAAGCCCAGCATGGCGACGGTGAGCCAGGGCAAGGCCTTCTTGGTGCCCGCAAACACGTTGGCAACCTGCGGCACCACATAACCCACCAGGAACATGACGATCACGATCGCCACCAGGGTCACGATCGCCGGGTAGAGCGCGGCCCCGACCAGCTTCGCCTTGAGCACCTGCTGTTCGGCCAGATCATCGGCAAGACGTTCCAGCACCTGCCCCAGGTTGCCACTTTGCTCGCCGGCACCGATGACACCCACATAGATCGGCGAGAACTCGCGCCGGTGCAGCGACAGCGCCTTGGCAAAACTGTTGCCGGCGTTGACTTCCGCGCGCAGGGCCGCCACCAGGTTGCGTTGGCGCGGGTCTTCGGCTTCATCGCTCAGGGCCGTCAGCGCGCGTTCCAGCGGCAGGCTGGCGGACACCAGCCCGGCGAGCTGGCGGGTCCAGATGGCCAGCGCATCGGGACTGAACACGCGCCCCGCAAACAGTGCGCGGCGCAGCCCCTCGTTTGGCTGGTCGGTTTGGCCAGCGCCGCCCGGTACGCTACCCCCGGCCCCCAGCAGGTCGACCTGCAACGGAACCAGCGCCTGCGCGCGCAAGGCCACACGCGCCGCGCGCGCGGTTTCAGCCTCGACGACACCCTTGCGGGTCAGCCCCTGGACATCGATCGCTTCGAAAGCGTAGGCGGGCATGGGAAATCGGGGGGACTTCAGTCGCGGGTCACGCGCACCAGCTCTTCATGGGCGGTCAGGCCGGCACGAACCAGCCTTTCGCCGTCCTCGCGCATCAACACCATGCCGCCCGAAATCGCCGCCGCCCGGATATCGGCCTCGGAGGCCGAGTTGTGGATCTGCGCCCGGATTGCGTCGTCTGCAACCAGCAGCTCGTAGACGCCGGTGCGACCCGCGTACCCGGTGTGCCCGCAGCGGTCGCAGCCCTTGCCGTGGCAATGGACGCACCATTTGCGCACCAGCCGCTGCGCCAGCACGCCCAGCAGCGAGGAGCTCAGCAGGAACGGCTCCACGCCCATGTCGATCAAGCGGGTCACGGCGCTCGCCGCATCATTGGTATGCAGCGTGGCCAGAACCAGATGGCCGGTCAGCGAGGCCTGGATTGCGATCTGCGCGGTCTCGAAATCGCGGATCTCGCCGATCATGATGACGTCCGGGTCCTGGCGCAGAATGGCGCGCAGCGCGATCGCAAAAGTCAGGGCTATTTTGGGGTTGACCTGCGTCTGCCCGATGCCCGACAACTCGTATTCGATCGGGTCCTCCACCGTCATGATGTTGCTGCTGTTCGCGTCGAGCCGGCTCAGCGCGGCGTACAGGGTGGTGGTCTTGCCCGACCCGGTCGGCCCGGTGACGAGGATGATGCCGTGCGGCTGCGCCACCAGCCGCTCGAAGCGGCGCAAGGTATGTCCCTCCATGCCGACCGCTTCGAGGCTCAGTTTGGCGCCGGTCTTGTCGAGCAGGCGCAGCACCGCGCGTTCGCCGTGCGCGCTCGGAATCGTGCTCACGCGCACGTCGACGGCGCGCGTCCCGATACGCAGGCTGATGCGCCCATCCTGGGGCAGGCGCTTCTCGGAAATATCGAGTTCGGCCATGATCTTGAGGCGCGATATCAGCGCGGCATGCAGCGCCCGATTGGGTTGCACCACTTCGCGCAAGGTACCGTCGACGCGAAAACGCACGCTGCTGTGGCGCTCGTACGGCTCGATGTGGATATCACTGGCGCCATCGCGCGCCGCCTGCGTGAGCAGCGCATTGAGCAGCCGGATGATGGGCGCATCGTCGGCCGCTTCGAGCAGGTCTTCCACCGCCGGAAGTTCCTGCATCATGCGCCCGAGGTCGGCGTCCGACTCCACTTCG
>JANLQZ010000651.1:0-2749 GCA_031368125.1 Betaproteobacteria bacterium | reverse complement strand
GATGCACACCCTGCCGGCCGGCGTGGACCTGTCGGAAAACGGCCAGGCCATGGACGCGATCCGCGAAGTCGGCCCGGGCAAGCACTTCCTGGGCTGCGCCCATACCCAGGCCAACTTCGAGACCGCCTTCTACCGCTCGCCGATCACCGACAACAACAGCTACGAGCAATGGGAAGCCGAGGGTTCGCGCGACCTGGCGCAGCGTGCCAATGCGAGCTGGAAGAAACAGCTGGCCGAATACGAAATGCCGCCGATGGACGTGGCGGTGGACGAAGCGATCCTCGACTATGTGAATCGCCGCAAGGCGTCGTTCCCCGATTCGAACGTGTAGGGCCGGGCCGGGTCAGTCAAACGCCCAGGCCGACACCGCTGTCGGCCCGACCGCGCCGCGCCACAACTTGCGTGCGGGCGCGTCGCCGCCGGCCCCGGACGCCACCATCAACGGCAACAGGTGTTCTTCGCGCGGGTGCGACATCCGGCCCGAGGGGGCCTGCGCCCAGCGTGCCAGTTGGCCGCGTCGCTGCGCAGCGTCGCCCGACAACGCGCCGTCCAGCCAGCGGTCGAACTCGGCCGCCGCCGCGCCATTGCCCATCTGGCCCAGGTTGTGGTAACTCATGCCGCTGCCCATGACCAGCACGCCGTCGTCGCGCAGGGGGCGCAATGCGGCACCGATGGCGCTGTGTTCGTGCGGGTCGAGCCCGGCTTTCAGGGACATGGCAACCACCGGGATGTCGGCCCGCGGGTACATCACCTTGAGTGGTATGAATACGCCGTGGTCCCAGCCGTATTCGGGGTCGACCACCACGCCAATGTCGGCCTGGCGCAGCAGGGCCGCGGCTTCCTCAGCCAGTGCCGGTGCGCCGGGTGCGGGATAGGTGATGGAGTAGGTCTCCTTGGGAAATCCGTAGTAGTCATAGATCAGACCAGGGTGCTGGCCGCCGGTGAGTGTCGCCACACGCGCTTCCCAATGGGCGGTGACGACCAGGATCGCCGACGGCGTGGCGGGAAGCAGGCGGTTGAACTGCGCCAGGAAGTCGCCCATCGGGCGGAACATGTCGCCCATGCCGCCTTCCATGAAAAAAGCCGGCCCGCCACCGTGCGGCAGGTAGACCGAGGGCATTGTGGATTGGTGTGGCATGGTGTGGCTTCGGTACGGGATCCAATGACAAGCCGGCGGCCATCCGATTCGAGGAAGCCCGGCCGGCCAATGCTACAGGGGTTGCACGCAGCGCGCCCGGTGCTGCGGGTCCGCGGGTGAGCGCCGGCTACCTTCGGCTCAGGCGGCGGCCGGGGCAGCCGCCCTTTTGGCCAGCACACCGTCGAGCCAGTCGCTGCGCATGACCGGCACCGCCGTAACCAGTTTCTCGGTGTACGGGTGGTACGGCCCCTCGAAGATCTTCTCGGTCGCGTCGAAGGCCACGAACGAGCCGCGCAACATCACCGCCGTGCGGTGCGCGATCCGGTGCACCACGTCGAGGTCGTGCGTGATCAGCATGTAGGACAGGCCCAGTTCCACCTGCAGCCGGCGCAACAGCTTGAGGATTTCCTCCGCCACCAGCGGGTCGAGCGCCGAGGTGGGTTCGTCCAGGATGATCAGGTCCGGATCGGCCGCCAGCGCCCGGGCCACGCAGACGCGCTGTTTTTGTCCCCCCGACAATTCGGTTGGATAACGCGACAGGAAGTTCTGCGGCAACTCGACCAGGTCCATCAGCTCCTTGGTCCGCTTGTCCACCTCCTTGCTTCCCATGCCGTAGAACACGCTGGATGGGCGGCCGATGGACTGCTGCACCGTCTGGTGCGCACCCTGTTGCACCGGGTTGCTGCCGCCCATGCTGAAGTAGAAACTGACCGGGCGGCCAATCGTTTCGAGCAAGGTCTGGCGCGGGTTCAGCGCCACGTCGGGTATCTGGTAGACCAGCTGGATGGTGCGTTTGAGGTCCTTGCTGCGTTCCGCCAGGGACCGCGGCAGGGGCTGGCCCTTGAATGTGATCGTGCCGGCGGTGGGTGGCAGCAAGCCGGTGATGATGCGCGCCAGCGTGGATTTTCCGGAGCCGGACTCGCCCACCACCGCGACGGTTTCACCCTTGAGAATGTCCAGGCTGACGTCCGATACCACCTTGAATTTGCCGTAGGACGCGTCGATGTGTTCGATCTTGAGTATGGTTTCCGGCTTCACCGAACTCGGGTCGGCGCGTTCGCTGGCGGCCGCGCCCCGCACCGCCACCAGCCGGGCCGTGTACTCCTGCGTCGGGGCCTGCAGCACGCCATCGACCGTGCCCTCTTCGACCTCCTTGCCGTAGCGCAGCACCTTGATGCGGTCCGCCACCTGCGCCACCACCGCGAGGTCGTGCGTGATGTACAGCGCTGCGGTGCCGTATTCGCGGATCAGCGACTTGAGCAGGATCAGCACCTCGATCTGCGTGGTGACGTCCAGCGCGGTGGTGGGTTCGTCCAGCACCAGGATATCGGGGCGGCAGGACATGGCCATGGCCGCCATCGCGCGCTGCAACTGCCCGCCGGAGGCCTGGTGCGGATACCGGTCGCCGAAGGTTTCGGGTTCCGGCAGATCGAGCGACTTGAACAGGTGCATGGCCCAAGTCTCCGCTTCGTCGCGCGACATCAGTCCATGGATCATGGGTGCTTCACAGACCTGGTCCATGATGGTGTGCGAGGGGTTGAACGCCGCCGACGCGGACTGCGCGACGTAGGCGATGCGCCGGCCCCGGACCGCCCGGCGTCCGGCTGCGTC
>JANLQZ010000854.1:0-7235 GCA_031368125.1 Betaproteobacteria bacterium | reverse complement strand
TGGGGCCGTTTCCGAAGATCAACCCCGAATTCGTGGTGCGCGCCGACCCGGACCTGATCATGGTCGGTGACGCGACCTTTGCCGGCATGGCGCAGCGGCCGGGCTGGGCCGGCATGCGCGCCATCAAGGCCAGCCGGGTCTGCGTGTTCAGCCCCGAGCAGTCCGATGTGATGGTGCGCCCCGGGCCGCGCATGGCCGAGGCGGCGCGCACCATGGCCGAATGCCTGCGCGCGCATGCGCCATGACAGTTGCCATGTCGCGACCGGGGCGACAGCAGCGCAAGGCGGCCTGGCTGGTGCTGTTGCTGCTGTTGCTGTCGGTGGCCTTGGTGGTCCTTGGCGTCGGTGTCGGCAGCACCGGTTTCGACAGCCTGCTGAAGTTCGGCGACGATCCGGTCGCGCAGCAGATCGTGCGCGATATCCGCGCGCCGCGCGCACTCGGGGCCTGGCTGGCCGGCGCCTTGCTCGGCCTGTCCGGCGCCGTGGCGCAGGGCCTGTTTCGCAATCCGCTGGCCGACCCCTATCTGCTGGGCAGCGCGTCGGGCGCATCACTGGGTGTGGCGGTGGCGCTGGCCTTGATGGGCAGCACGCCTTTCGCCACCGAATGGCTGGTGCGGCTGGGCCTGACCAGCGCCGCGTTTGCGGGCGCCGTGGGCGCCGTGTTCCTGACCCTGTTGCTCGCGCGCGGCGTGCAGCACAGCCTGCGCCTGTTGCTGGCCGGCGTGGTCGTGGGCGTGGTGCTGGGCGCCTTCGGCTCGCTGATCATGATGATGCAACCCGAGGTGATGTTGTCGATGCAGGCCTTCATGCTCGGCAGCACCAGCTTCGTGGGCTGGACCGCATGTGCCCTGATGGCCGGCGCCTGGTTGGTGTGCGCCGTGGTCGCGGGCATGTTGAGCCATGTGCTCGACGGGCTTTCCCTGGGCGAGGCTACTGCCATCAGCCTGGGGCTGCCGTTGCCGCAGATGCGCGCCGTGCTGGTGGCGGTGCTGGCGCTGGCCACCGGAACGGCGGTGGCGCAGACCGGCCTGATCGCCTTCGTCGGCCTGGCCGCGCCGCACCTGGTGCGCTCGGTTGTAAAGACCACGCACCGCGCCTTCATTCTGCTGTCGGGCCTGATGGGCGGTGTGTTGCTGCTGGCGGCCGACACGCTGGCGCGCTGGCTGATTGCGCCGCAGGAGTTGCCGGTCGGTGTGCTGACCGCGGTGCTGGGCGGCGGGTACCTGCTGTGGCTGATGCACCGGCGCACCGGGCAGGCTGGCCTGTTATGACGCCGGATACCCGCGCGCTGGCACTGCGGGCGCGCGGCATCCGGGTGCGGCTGGGCGAGGCCGAAGAGCTGCAAGGCATCGACCTGGAATTGCCGCGCGCGCGCTGGACCAGCGTGGTCGGCCCCAACGGCGCCGGCAAATCGACCCTGCTCAAGGCGCTCGCGCATGTGTTGCCGCACCGCGGCGAGGTGGCCCTGCTGGGCCATCCGATGGCCACGCTGCCGGCGCGCGCGCGCGCGCGCCAGCTCGCCTGGCTGGGCCAGAACGAGTCCAGCGGTGATGACTTGACGGTGTGGGACGTTGCGATGCTGGGCCGCCTGCCGCACCAGGCCTGGCTGGCCACACCCAGCGCCGGTGACCACGTGGCGGTGGAGCAGGCGCTCAGGGCGACCCAGGCGTGGGACTGGCGCGAACGCGCGATCGGCCAGCTGTCGGGCGGCGAGCGCCAGCGCGTGCTGCTGGCGCGGGCCCTGGCGGTGCAGGCGCAGGTACTGCTGATGGACGAACCGCTGGCCAACCTGGACCCGCCACACCAGTCGGACTGGCTCTGGCTGGTACGCGACCTGGTCGCCGACGGTCGCACCGTGGTCAGCGTTTTGCACGAGATTTCTTTCGCGCTGCACGCCGACGAGATGGTGGTGATGGCACAGGGCCGCGTTTGCCACCAGGGCCGCTGCACCGACCCGGCCACGCACCGCGCGCTGGCCCGGGTGTTCGACGACCGCATCATGATCCATGCCCTGGGCGAACAGTGGGTTGCCGTGCCGAGCCACGAGCGGCCGCCGGTGCGCGCATGAACGCCAAATGTGTGATGCTGCCGGGCACCAACAGTGGCGATGGCAAGCACTGGCGTGCCATCGCCGTGTGCCGACACTACGCGCGCCAAGGGCTCACGGTCGCTCCTTCAAGGCGCAGAACATGAGCAACAACGCGCGCGGCGTGGCGTGTGGCGCGATCGGCGGCGCCCAGCATTTCCAGGCCGTGGCGGCGCGTACGGTACCGTATGTGCGCGTGAACCCGGTGCGGCTCAAGGTCGCGCACGACAACCATAACCAGCTGTTGATCTTTGCCAAATTGATGACAAGCCAATGTCCGTTCGCCCTGAGCTCGGCCTGCCCAGAGCTTGTCGAAGGGTCGAAGGGCGAACGGTGTCTTGAACATGGAAAACCTCAATAGTGTTGACCGGGCGAGTCGACGCGGCACGGACGCTCGACCCACGCCACCCCCACACCAGCTTCCACGCATGTACCAACCGATCCAGCCGATGCAATCCTTGATCCCCACCCTGGCCGACATCGGCAACCCGTCCCTGAGCCGGGCCCTGCAAACCCGGTTGGACCAGAAGACCAAACCCCTTGGCTCGCTGGGCCAACTCGAAACCCTGGCTTGCCGCCTGGGCGAGATTCTGGGGACCGAACGGCCGGCGCTGGAGCATCCGCAACTGGTGGTGTTCGCCGGCGACCACGGGCTGGTGGCGCAGGGCGTCTCGGCTTATCCGAGCGATGTGACCTGGCAAATGGTGGAGAACTTCCTGGCCGGCGGGGCGGCGGTAAGCGTGCTGGCACGCCAGCACGGGATCGCCCTGAGTGTGGTGGATTGTGGTGTCGCACACGACTTCGGACCGCATCGGCCGGCCGTGCCGGGGCGCCCAACGCTGGTGCCGCGCAAGATTGCGGCCGGCACGGCCGACGCGTCGGTGCAGCCGGCCATGGATGCGGGGCAGTGCCGGACGGCTATCGGGCACGGCCGTGCGCTGGTGCGCGAACTCGGCGGCAACGCCTTGTTGCTGGGCGAGATGGGCATTGGCAACTCGTCGGCGGCGGCCTTGCTGATGGCCCGCCTGGCCGGGCTGGATATTGCCGTGTGCACCGGTGCCGGCACCGGGCTCGATGCGGCGGCCGTCGCACGCAAGACCGGCGTGCTGCGCACGGTCATGGATTGCCACGCGGGCGCGGTTGCGCCACTCGACGCGCTGGCTGCGTTTGGCGGCTTCGAGATCGCCACCATGGTGGGGGCGGTGCTGCAGGCCGCGCTTGAGCGCCGGGTCGTTCTGGTGGACGGCTTCATCGCCACGTCCGCCGTGCTGGTCGCCCAGGCGCTGCAGCCGCTGGTATTGCAGCGCTGTGTATTCGCCCACCGTTCCGGCGAACGCGGCCACGCCGCGATGCTGCAGCACCTGGGTGTGCAACCACTGGTCGACCTGGGCTTGCGGCTGGGGGAAGGCTCCGGTGCCGCGTTGGTGTGGCCGCTGCTGGTCTCGGCCTGCGCGATCCTGTCGGACATGGCCAGTTTCGAATCGGCCGGCGTCTCGGCGCAACTGGCGTGACCGCTGCACGCTTCAACAGCAGCGCCGCGCCATGAATTTCGCCCGCCGCTACCTGCTGGCCGTGCAGTTTTTCACGCGCATCCCGGTCACCGGCCGGCTGGCGTCGTGGGTCGGCTACAGCCCTGCGATGTTGCGCGCGAGCGCGGCGCATTTCCCCGGTGTGGGGTGGCTGGTCGGCGGCACCATCGCGATCACCAGCGCGGCGCTGTTCGCGCTGTTGCCCGCTGGGCCGATGGCGCCGCTGGTGGTGGCCGTGCTGGGCACCGTGCTCGGCGTCCTGCTCACAGGCGCGTTCCATGAAGACGGCCTGGCGGACGTCGCCGACGGTTTGGGCGGCACCAGCGACCGGCTGCGGGCGCTCGTCATCATGAAAGACTCGCGGGTTGGCGCCTTTGGTGCCCTGGCGCTGGTGCTGGTCGTGTCTTCGAAGGTGTCGCTGCTGGCCCTGGTCGGGTCGGTCGACGCGGACGCCATGTGTTGGGGCCTGTTCGCCGCCCACGTGGCGTCGCGCAGCTTCCCGTTGCTGCTGGTGCGCGCCATGGCGCACGTGGGCGACGAAGCGGGCTCCAAGTCCAAGCCGCTGGCGGACCAGATCGGTTTTGCCAGCCTGCTGGTGGCGGCGCTGTGGCTGGTGGCAGCCTTGTTGCTGGTGGTCTGGGTCGGGCAGGGCGTGGCGTTGCTCGTGCCGATGGCCGCCGCGACCCTGGCCTGGCTCTGGATGTGGCGCTGGTTCGCCGTGCGCCTGCAGGGTTTTACCGGCGACTGCCTGGGCGCCACGCAGCAGGTCTGCGAAGTCGCGTTCTACTTCGGCCTAGCGCTGACGCTGTGACGCCCGCCACCGGCATGTTATTGCGGCTTGCGCGTCACGCCCAACCCCTGGTCAGGCCGGGGATTTGTTATGGTGCCACCGACATGGCGGCCGAGCACGTGGCCACGCGCGCCAGCGCCGAGATGCTGGCCGCGCAACTGCCGCCCGGCGCGCGGGTGCTGAGTTCACCCAAACTGCGGTGCACACAACTCGCGCAGGCGCTGCGCGCGCCGCGGCCCGATCTGGTCCACGACATGGACGAACGGCTGGTGGAGATGGACTTCGGCAGTTGGGAGGGCTGGCGCTGGGACCTCATCCCCAAGGACGCGATCGACCAGTGGACCGCGCACTTTGCAGCGCACCGCTTCGGCGGGCGCGAAAGTGTCGAGGAGTTGATGGATCGGGTTGCCGGCGTGTGGCGCGACACCGCCGCGAGCGGGCAGCCGACGCTGTGGATCACGCACGCCGGCGTCATACGCGCGGCCATGCTGCTGTCACGGGGCATCATGGCCGTCACGCACAGCGACCAGTGGCCGCGCGAAGCCCCCGGTTTTGGCCGCAGCGTCTGCGTGGTGTTGGACCCGGCAGCGCGTCAGTCGGCCTTGGCGCCGCTGTAGGCCACGGCCTCGCCCCATTTGCGCGTCTCGGCCTGCTCGTAGCGGTCGAGTGTCGCCGCGTCCATGTAGCGCGGCGCGGCGCCGGCGGCGTTGAAGCGTTGGGCCAGGTCGGGTGTCGCGAGCACCTGTGTTATCGCCGCCTGCAGCCGCGCCACCACCACCGGCGGCAATCCCCTGGGGCCATACAGCGCGACCCAGCCGGGCGTATCGAAGTCGCGCAGCCCGATGGCCGCGCCGGACTCGGAGATCGTGGGCACACCCGGTAGCGCCTCAGCCCGCGCGAGGCCGGCAATACCGAGCGCCTTGACCTTGCCGGCGCGCACCTGCGGGGCACTGGACGCAATCGAGTCGAACATCACCGGCACCTGGCCGGCCACCACATCGGCCAATGCCGGGGCCGACCCGCGGTACGGAATATGCACCAGGAAGCTGCCGGTGCGGGCCTTGAGCAACTCCATCGCCAGGTGGTTGGTGACCCCGTTCCCGCCGCTGGCATAGTTGAGTTGTCCCGGGTGCGCCTTGGCGTAAGCGACCATCTCGGCCACGTTGTTGAACGGCGCGCCGGGGTGCGCCACCAGCACGATGCCGACGCTGGCGATATGCGCCACCGGCGTGAAGTCGGTCGGGCCGTAGGGCCGTTTGCTGTACAGCAGGGGTGCAATCACCTGCGTGCTGGTCGAGCCGACCAGCAGCGTGTACCCGTCCGGGGCGCTCTGAAGCATGGACTGGCTGGCCACGATGCCGCCGGCGCCGGCCTTGTTGTCGACCACGAACGGTTGGCCCAGCGCTGCCGAAAGGCCCTGTGCCACGGCGCGCCCGAATACGTCGGTACCGCCACCGGCGGGAAAACCGACCACCACCCGGACCGGCCGGGACGGGTATTCCTGCTGGGCGCGGGTCGCCAGCGGCCAGGCGGTTGTGGCCAGGGCCGCCGCGCCGGCCGTGGCCTGGTGCAGGAAGCGGCGGCGATCCATCGACATCGGTTGCTTTCTGTTGCGCGGGTGCATCCGGTGACTTGCTTAACCCAGCACGACCTGGTCCCGGCCGAGTTCCTTGGCCCGGTACATGGCGGCGTCGGCACGTGCCAGCAAGGCATCGACCGTGTCCGAGCCCGGTATATTGGTGGTCACTCCGATGCTGACGGTAAAGCTGGCCGGCTCGTTGAGCGTGCTGACCGCGGCCCGGATACGTTCGGCGACCACCCTGGCGACCTCGAGCGACGTTTCCGGCAGCAACACCACGAATTCTTCCCCGCCCAATCGCCCCATGACGTCGGCCCGGCGCAGCAGCGTGTGGACGGCCGCGACGAACTGCACCAGCACCCGGTCGCCCGCCTGGTGGCCACGGCTGTCGTTGATGGACTTGAAATGGTCGACATCGATCAGCAGCGCCGACATTACCCGGCCATGCCGGTTGCAGCGTTCCAGCTCCTGCTGGCAGACCTCGGCGAGGTGGCGCCGCGTGAGTGCGTTGGTCAGCGAGTCATGGGTCGCGAGATGCTCGAACTCCGCCCGCACCCGGTCGGTCGCCATCAGCACCAGGCTGATCGCAAACAGCAGCATGACAAACGGGTAGGCCACCACGTACATCAGGTTCTGCGGCGTGTTGTCCAGGATGCCGGTGCCCAGTGGATAGAGCCATGCGGTCACGAACCGCATCGCCTGGCTGGCGACCGCGCACACCAGTATCCCGAATGCAAAGCGGTGCGCGAACGAGCTGGTGCCGCGGGTGTAGATCAGGTGTGCATGGGCCGAAAACAGCGTCGCCATGATCAGCACCGAAATCATCAGTCGCGGCCGGTAATTCGGGTCCACCACGGTGTACCAGCCCGAAACCAGCGTGAGCGCCGTGATCAGCGCGATATTCGGCGCGATTCTGGGTGTCAGCCCGAAAAAGCGCTGGCTGCCGACGAACTGGTAATAGACCCCCGTGAATATGAGGAAGTTGGCCGCCGTGATCGACAGCAGATCGGGTGCCTTGCCGCGCGACGCGGCGGCGATACCGCCGAAAAAGAGCAGGGCGGTCGCGAGCGACCAGTCGCCCAGCCCCTTCACGCTCGGCGGGTAGTTGCGCCGCAGGAAATACAACACAATCGACATCAGCCCCCCCATGATGCCGGTCAACAGGACGATGGTTCGTGGATCGATAAATGCAACGGGGGAACTGGAACCCATGGTCAAGATTATGATGGGGCGCCTGTCTTGTCCTGGAACG
>JANLQZ010000825.1:0-4360 GCA_031368125.1 Betaproteobacteria bacterium | reverse complement strand
GGCCGGGTGACGGCGCGCACAATCGCGCCCATGTCCGAACCACCAGCCGTGTGTATGTCCCGGGTCGGTGTGCGCCCGGTTTGTGCAGCGGTGCGTGCGCATGCCGCGCGGCGGTGAACCGGCTGCCGATGGTGCGCGCATCGCCGCCGGCCTGAGCCAGGCCGATGCGGCGCGCCGTCTGGTCGAAGACGGCCCCAACCTGCTGCCGGGCGGCCAGCGGCGCACGTTGCTGTCGATCGTCGCCGAGACCGTGCGCGAATCGATGTTCCTGCTGCTGCTGGGCGCGGGTAGCTTGTACCTCGCGTTCGGCGACCTGCAGGACGGCCTCACGCTGTTCAGCTTCGTGCTGGTAACGCTGGGCCTGACGCTGTACCAGGAAGGCAAGACCGAACGCGCGATCGGGGCCCTGCGGGACCTCACCAGCCCACGTGCGCTGGTGGTCCGCGATGGCCAGAACCTGCGTATTGCGGGGCGCGACGTGGTGCGCGGCGACTTGCTGCTGCTGCGCGAAGCCGACCGGGTGCCGGCCGACGCGCTGCTGGTTGCGGCCGACAACCTGCTGCTCGACGAGTCGCTGCTCACCGGCGAGGCGGTGCCGGTGCGCAAGGCCGCCGCGCGGGGTGCGCCGGCGCCGGTGCGTCCCGGCGGCGACTACCTGCCGTGGGTCTATTCCGGCACACTGGTGCTGCAGGGGCATGGCACGGCGCATGTCACGGCGACCGGTGCACGCAGCGAAATCGGCCGCATCGGGGCCGCGCTCGGCAGCCTGGCGGTGGAACGCTCGCCGTTGCAGCAGCAGACCGCACGGCTGGTGCGCAACCTCGCGCTGCTGGCGCTTGCATTGAGCCTGGTGCTGGTGCTCGTGTACGGCCTGCTGCGCGGCGACTGGCTGCAGGCGCTGCTGGCCGGCATCGCGCTGGCGATGGCCATGTTGCCCGAGGAGTACCCGGTGGTGCTGACGGTGTTTCCGGCGCTGGGCGCCTGGCGGCTGGCGCTGTACACGCCCTGGGCCGCTGGCGTGTTGCGGTTTTCGCCGCTGCCGGCACAGGCACTGGCGCTGGCCTGTGCACTGGGCCTGCTCAGCGTGTTGTGGTTCGAACTTGTCAAATGGGCGCGCCGGGCGTCCGAAGGAGCGCGTGGTGTGTGAACTTCTGGCCTTGTCCACCTCGCGGCCGACCCAACTGACGTTTTCGCTGCACACCCTGGCCGCGCGTGCCGGCGAAGGCAGCACGATGCGCGACGGCTGGGGTGTTGCGTTTTTCCAGGGCAGCGATGTCGCGTTGTTCCGCGAACCGGCGCCGGCCGGCGACAGCCCGCTGGTGCGTTACCTCGAAACCCGCAGCCCGAGCACGCACCTGGCGATCTCGCACATCCGGCACGCGACCCGGGGAACCGTGCAGTTGAGCAACACCCAGCCGTTCGTGCGCGAACTCGGTGGCCGCATGCACGTGTTCGCCCACAATGGCGACCTGCCGGACATTGGGCGCAGCACTCGGTTGGCGCTCGGCTCCTACCGTCCGGTCGGGCAGACCGATTCCGAGTTTGCCTATTGCGCCCTGCTGGAGCGCCTGTGCCCGTTGTGGCAAGGCGCCGGACTACCGTCGGTGCAGGCGCGCACGGAGGTACTGGCGGCGTTCGCGGCCGACCTGCGCGGGTTCGGGCCGGCCAACTTCCTGTACGCCGATGGCGACCTGGTGTTCGCGCACGGGCATCGGCGCATGCAGCACGGCCGCCCCCGGGCCGAGCCGCCCGGGTTGTGGGTGATGCAGCGCCACTGCACGAACGTCGGGCCGGCGCCCGACTGCGGGGTGGGGGTATCGGTCGGGGACGCGGAGCGGGTGGCCCTGTTCATCGCCAGCGTGCCGCTCAGCGACGAGGCCTGGCGGCCGCTGGCCGAGGGCGAGCTGATTGTGGCGCGGGCCGGGGAAATAGTGGCGACTGTTGCGGCGGCGCCGGCGCCGGCGATCGACCCGGGCGAAACCTCGCGTCGATCGTGACGCCTGCCCTGCCCGCGTCGCACCGCGGCAGCGGGGAACGCGACTTGTGCTACGGCATGGCGCCGGATTCCGGGTCGCTCGGGAGTTCGCGCAGCACGTCTGCAGCGCCGGGGCGCACGCGCGTGGCGGCTTTGCGCTGGCCCACCGTGCCGATGTTGATGCAGCACACCGGCACCTCACCATCCGTCAGGCCGCACAACGCATGCAGGCGTGGTGACGCCATTGCCTGCCCGCTGGTCAGGCCGGCGCCGAAACCCATCGCGTGTGCGCCCAGCAGCAGGTTCTGGATCGCGGCACCCATCGACACCATGCGTTCGAGCGCCGGTATGTCGGGCTCGCGCGGGCCAAGACACGCCACCGCCACCAGCACCAGTGGCGCGCGGTGGGCCTTGTCGCGGGCCGCCTGCTGCTGCGCGGGTGTCGCGTCAGGGTCGCGGTCGAGCAGGGCCTGTGCGAAGACGTCGGCGAGCCGGTGGCGCTGCGCGGTCGGGACGATGATGAAGCGCCAGGGCGTCAATTGCCCATGGTCCGGCGCCGCGGCAGCCAGTGCCAGCAGGCCGTCGAGTTGCTGCGCCGTCGGACCCGGCGCCAGCAGCCGTTTGGGCGACACATGCTGGCGCGAGGTGATCAACTCCTGCACCGCAGCGAAGACGCCCGCGTCGGGTTGGGCACCGCGGCCGCCGCTGGCAGGCACCGGCGCAGCCTTCAGAACCGCCCGGCGGCGCGCCGCCGCGCCAGCAGGACGTCCCTGGGATCGGCTCCGAGGTAGGCCGATGCGACCGCCACCACCGCGCTGGGTCGCACACCCAGGGACTCCAGGCCGCGCAACCGGCCGCTGGCGACGTTGTCCACCCGCAGCGAGTCGACGTTGTCGCGGCTCATCATCGGCTGGCCCGGGCCGAGTTCCATCAACAGCGCCTGCAGCCGGCCCAGCGCCATCGGCAATGCCAGCACCGGGCGCTCGTGGCCGCTCAGCGCGCCGGCCAGTTGCACCAGTTGCTTGAGCGTCAGCACATCCGGCCCGCAGGCCTCGATCACGGGCGCCATGGCGGCCCCACCGCCGGCAGCGGTGGTTCGCAGCAACGCGTTCACGATGCCCTGCGCGACGTCTTCCACCCACACCGGCTGGAAGCGGGTTGCGCCGCCCGCCAGCGGCATGACCGGGAACACCGCCTGGAGGCGTGCGAACAGGTTCAGGAACTGGTCGTCGGCGCCAAAAATGACGCTCGGGCGCAGCACCGTCACATCGAGGCCGCTGGCCGCCAGCGCGGCCTCGCCCTGCGCCTTGCTGCGCTGGTACATCGACGGCGCGTCCATCGCCGCACCGATCGCGCTCAGATGCACGATCCGCCGCACCCCGGTGGCCTGGCACGCGCGCACCAGCTTGTGCACCAGTTCCACATGCGTGCGCGTGAACGCAGCCTGGTTGCCATGCAGGATGGCCACCAGGTTGACCACCGCGTCGTGCCCGTGCAGCAGCTGGCGCAGCGCCGCCTCGTCATGTACATCGGCCTGCACCGGGTCGACCCACGGCAGGGGTTGGATCGGCTTTGCGTTTTCCAGGCGCCGGGTCGGCACGGTCAGGCGGCATTGCAACTGCCCCGCCTTCTCGCACAGGTGGCGTCCCACAAAACCTGTTCCGCCCAATACCAAGATTCTTTTCATGTTCCCGTCTCTCGGCCGCTTCAGGGCAATTCCTTGTTTTCCGGCTCCGCTGCGCCGACCCGCGGTCCTACGGTGCCCAGGCGCGCCTTGAGCGACTGCGGCTGGCCGCTCAGGATGGCCGCGTAGACGGTGGTGTTGCTGAGCACCTTTTTCACATAGTCCCGGGTCTCGGCGAACGGCACGTTCTCGGCCCAGATGGCGGCCTCGAGCACCGGCCCGTTGCGCCAGTTGCGCGGCCGGCCGGGCCCGGCGTTGTAGGCGGCGGCGGCCATCGGCATCGAGCCGGCAAAGTCGTCCAGCACCAGTTTCAGGTAACCGGTGCCAATGGCGATGTTGGTCTCGCGGTCGGTGATCTGGTCGGCGGTGAAATTGGTCAGGCCGATCTTCTTGGCGGTCCAGCGCGCGGTCGCCGGCATCACCTGCATCAGTCCGGACGCACCGACACTGGAACGCGCGTCCATGATGAAGCGGCTCTCCTGGCGGATCAGGCCGTACACATAGGCCGGGTCGAGCCCGATCTGGCGCGCGCGCTTGACCACCGCGGCCTGGTGCGGCAGCGGGAAACGCTGCTCGAGGTCGATCACCGAGCGCGTGCGCTCGCTGGTGTTGATGCAGCGGTCCCACACCTCGTGCCGGCACGCCAGGTCGGCCGCTGCCAGCAGGGCGCGGTCGTCCATGCCGCCGCGTTCATGCAAACT
>JANLQZ010000807.1:0-6875 GCA_031368125.1 Betaproteobacteria bacterium | reverse complement strand
ACCTGCACCAGGTCCTTGGGCGAGCAGTTGACGTCGCGTGTCAGCTCCAGGATTCTTTGCACGCTCTTGGGGAACGCCGGCATGCGGTCGACCGCGGCGGTGAGTTTGATGGTGAGTTCAGGGGTCACGGGCGTGCGTTTCGTTGCAGCCCCTATTTTGTCAGCACCGACGGCCCGGCCCACGCGGACCGGAAGCCGGCGCACTTTTCAGTAGTTCAGCCGCGAGCGTCCGCCCTGCGCCGCCGCTTTCACCGCTTGGCGACGGACGGCGGTCGCGGCCCTGCAAGCGCTCTCAACTGCGCATCATCGGGCCGCTCGGCAGCCAGAGCGCGCCAGTATTTGTGCGCCTCGTCCTTCAGATCGGCCTGCTCCAGCCACGCGGCGTAAGCCACACGTGCGGAGACCGGTGCCGAAGCCTCGGCCCGCAGCGCCGCTGCCTGGGCACGCAACTCGGCGCCCGCGACGCTGAACTCGCCCAGGCTCGAGTACTTGCGCCCGTCCGGCAGGCGGGTGGAAACTTCCCAGGTGTAGAAAGCGCCTGGCGCGAGTTGCACGCCCGACGGCAACCTGAAGGACGCGCCATCGACTTGCGTTTCAACCAGCGACCGACCGGTGTCATCGGCGATTTCAAGCTGGTATTTCAGGCCCGGCTGCAGTTCCTGCCAACGGAATTCGGGTTCGGTCTCGAGCACCCGCGTGCCGTTCAGCGTCAGCAACCGGATGCGGGCGCTGGCCGGCAAGCTTCGCGTCACCAACGCACCCTGGGCCATTCCAACCGGCTTGACGCGAACGCCGATACCGAGGGCCGGGCTGCGCTTCTCCGGTTGCGCCCCGCTGGTCACTTCGGGCTGGGCCGGCCTGAACACGATTTGCGCGGGGCCTTTGAACACGTCCTCGTTACCCCCATCCAGATACAGCGCCACCAGCGTCGCACCACCATACGCAGTTCACATGGAGGCTTTTTGTATGTGATGGTAATATACAAAAATGATTGATCGCAGCAAGATCAGCGGCTTTGACTGGGATACCGGCAACGCCCGCAAAAGCGAGGAAAAGCATGGTGTCTCAATGGCAGAGGCGGAACAGGTGTTCTTCAACGCACCGTTGCTGCTGTTGGAAGACACTGCCCATAGCCAAGGCGAACCTCGCCTGCACGCTTTGGGCAAGACCGATGAAGGCCGTGGACTGCACATCACCTTCACGCTGAGGAAGGCGGGGAAGTTGATTCGCGTGATTTCTGCCAGAGACGTGCATCGAAAGGAGCGATTGATTTATGAACAAGCCAGCTAAAACCACACTGAAGCCGACCCCGAAGCTCGCCAGTGAAAAGGCCGAGCGAGCGTATTGGGAGTCCCACGACTCCACCGAACACATGGACTGGTCCAAAGCCCAGAATGTGTCCCTGCCTAACCTGAAGCCCACGACCAAGACGATTTCCTTGCGTCTGCCGCAGCACTTGTTGGACTCCATCAAAACGGCAGCCAACTCCCGCGACGTGCCCTACCAGTCACTGATCAAGGTCTGGCTGCAAGAAAAACTGCACAGCCATTGATGGAGACTGGCGGCGTGCAAAAGGAGCCGGAGTATTCGAACATGCAACCCAAGGCGTGGGCCAACCTTGCCGTCAACCGCAAATTGCGGGTACGCGGCGTGATGCCGCGAAGTACCTCCGAATCGTCCAGGTAGGCGCTGACCAATGGGGCGTCGATGTCTTGCCACGCAAGGATCGATGGGGCCTTGCCGCCACAAGTGGGGCACAACAGCGGGAACACCTAGTCGACGCGCGCGATCAGCACCGCCAACGGCGGTGTGCGCCGGGAATCGCATTGGAGGCAAAGGCAGGTGGTGTGTGGTGGTCGCCCTGGCGATCGAACTGGCCGGCGCTGCAGAGCGCGAGCCATGTCTCCAAATGCCCGGCCACGGTGCGTTACAGCACGGTGCGCTCGGGGTGGCGGGGGTTGTAGAGCCTGGGCTTGCCCGCCGCAAGCGCAAGGGAGACCGGTTCCGCGTCGGCGCCCGTATGCGGGTGCGGCTTCGCGGGTACGCGGGCAGCGGCAACTGCTGCAGAGTCAGGCGCGCAAACCGCGGTGGTCGCGCCATCCCCATGGTGTGCCACAACGCCATCTGCGCGCGGCTGCAAGCAGCACGGCGCGGACTCCCCGCGCGCTGGCCCAGGAAACGGCACGGCGCCAGCCGGTTTTCGAATCGCCGTCATGGGCCGAAAGCGGCGGTGCGTCGCGTTCAGACCAACTGCGTCTCGTGGTTTTGCCCTGCGTGGAAAGGCAGGCGCGGCGGTTCAATCCCGGACCGTCGACTCCACCACGCAGCGCGTCACCCGCGGCGGCGACTCGCCGATGTGGAACGCGTTGCGGCGGTCGCGCAGGGCGGCGTCGGCGGCGGTGAGGCGCTCGAAGCGGCGCAGGTGCTCGACCCAGGACGGGTCGACGAACTGCTCGACGAAGCGCCCGGGTTCGTGGATGTCGCGCAGCAGTTCCCAAGACAACACGCCGTGGCGCAGGCGGCTGCTGCGGCTTTGCTGCATCAGCGTGCGAAAGTCGTCGGCGCGCGCGGGGTCGATGCGGTATTCGATGCTCACCACCAGATGGCCGCTTTGCGGTGGGGACTCGGCCACCGGCCGTGCGAGCTGGCGCGAGGGGGTCTGGTCCTCCTCGACACTCGTGTTGACCATCAGCCGGTTGGCCGCCAGCACCGCCAGCAGGCCGACAACCGACGCGATCAGCAGCGCCGTCGGTACCGTGGTCCAGGTCGCCACCTGGCCCCAGAGCGCTGCGCCCGATGCACTGGCGCCCATGATCGCCATCTGGTACATCGACATGCCGCGCGCGCGGACCCAGTCCGGCAACCCCATCTGGGCCGACACGCTGAGCGAATTGGCGGTGGTGATCCAGGCCATGCCGGAGACGAACATGGCCAGGCTGGCGAGCGCCGGCCACGGCGCCAGCGCCACCGTGACCATGCCCAGCGAATACAGGCCGGCGCCCCGCGCGACCAGCCCGTCGCGTGACCAGCGCTGGCGCAGGCGCGGCAGGAACAATGCGGCCGCGATCGCGCCCGCGCCCATCGAGGCCAGCAGCAGGGTGTAGGTGCCGGCCCCGCCGCCCTCGAGCCCGCGCGCCACCAGCGGCAGCATCGCGATCGAGGCGGTCGAGTAGAAGAAGAACAGCGACACCCGCACCAGCACGCCCTGCAAGTGCGGCGACTGCCCGACATATTGCAGCCCGACACGCATCGCGCTGAGAAACTTTTCACGGCCCAGCGGCTGCGGGGTGGGGGTGCGTTGCCAGCGCGAGATGACCCAGGCGGCCAGCACCGACAGGACTGCATTGAGCATGAACACGTAGGCACTGCCCAGGCCGGCTATCAACGCGCCCGCCAGCAGCGGACCGGCGATGCGCGAGGCGTTCATCGACACACCATTGAGCGCCAGTGCCGCCGGCAGCTGGGCCCGCGGCACCAGCTCCGGCACGATGGCCGAAAACACCGGCCAGCGCAGGGCCAGGCCGATGCCATTGGCAAATATCAGGCCCAGCAGCAAGAGTGGCGTGATGATGTCGCTCAGCACCGCGGCGCACAACAGCAGTGCCACGGTGGCCACCCAGAGCTGGGTCCAGAAGAAAAAGCGCTTGCGGTCGAGGATGTCGGCCATCGCGCCGCTGGGCAGGCCCAGCAGAAAGACGGGCAAGGTGGATGCGGTCTGCACCAGCGCGACCCAGATCGGTTTGGTGGTCAGCGAGGTCATCATCCAGGCGGCGGCCACGTCGTTCATCCACATCGACAGGTTGGCCGCCAGCCAGGTGAACCACAACATCCGAAACACCGGCAGGGCCAGCGGCGCGAAGGGCGACAGGGACTCGGCGGCGGGCGCGGGGCTGGTGTCGGGTGGCGGGGAAGGCATGCGTTCAAGATTCAGGCAGCGGCGGCTGCCGTGCATTTGACTATAGTTCTGCCACGGCATCGCGACCCGGCAGCAGTTCCCAGGTGGACTCGACCGATGGCGGGCGCATGTGCCTGGCCTGTCGACGCCCACTCGCAGACTGCCATTGCGCCGCGCTGAAGGCCACACCGCCGGTATCGGGCACGGTGCGTGCCGACCAGGAAACCAAGGGCCGGGCGGCAAGCGCGCGACCAGACCGCCGGCGACTGGATCAGCCTCGAGGTCGGTAGCGAGGATCGGCAGATCCTTGCTCGCTGCCAGCCCCGCTTGTCGTTTCCAATTCAGGCATGAGCCTGGACGGAGCGCAACGCGCTGTGGCAGTCAGACCGCAATCGCTGATGGGTATGGGTGGCAGACCTCGGTTGCGCCGGCCCTGGCTGGTGTGGCTGCTGATGCGGGCCACGGCGCCGTCGCGCAGACCCAGGCGTTGCGCGTCGGCCGGATGGACCAGCGCGGTACAACGCATCGGCCCCTTGGCCAGCAGCGGCAGGTTGTGCATCCAGCTGTTGTTGGAGCGTGTATCGCGCCGCCCGACGACCACCATCATTCCAGGCCCTCCAGTGCGCGCGACAGGCGCGCCCCGTTCGGCGCCGACAACACCGGGTTGGTGGCCAGCGCGCGCGCCAGTTCGCGGATCGTGCCGGCGTCCATGTCGCAGCGCGCTGCGACGGATTCGGCGCTGAACCCGGCCACCACCTGCGCGATCTCCTGCACACCGCTCACATGCTCGGCCATGCGGCCCAGCCGCACCAGGTTTTCGTCGAACAGGGTATGCACCATGCCCAGCAGCAGGAACGCGTCGCCGCCCGGCCGGATGAAATGGTGCGCATCCGCGATCGCCGCCGTCTCGGTGCGGCGCGGGTCGTTCACCACCAGCTTGCCGCCGCGCGCCTGCATGGCTTTTGCCTTGCCGCGGAAGTCCGGCACCGTCCAGATGCTGCCATTGCTGACCACCGGCTTGGCCCCCAGAACGACCAGCAGTTCGCAACGCGCGATATCGGGCACCGGCACACTCATCCAGTGGCCGAACAGCAGGCCGCTGCACACGTGGCGCGGGATCTGGTCCAGCGTGGCGGCGGTGAATAGGTTGTGGGTGCCCAGCGCCTTGGCCAGGCGCGGCATGTAGGTGAGCAGGCCGATCTTGTGCGCGGCCGGGTTGCCGATCACCAGGCCGGCGGCGTTGCGGCCATGGGTCTGCAGGATCGGTGGCAGGCGACGCCCGATCTCGGCCCAGGCTTCGTCCCAAGTGGCTTGCTCGAACACGCCGTTGCGCTTGATCAGCGGCGTGCGCACGCGGTCCGGATCCTCATGCAGGTCTTTCAACGCCACGCTCTTGGGGCAGATGTAGCCGGCGCTGAAAACGTCGGCCTGGTGGCCCCGGATGCCGATCACCTTCTGGTCACGCACCTTGATCTCGAGCCCGCAACAGGCCTCGCACAGAGGGCAGATGCGGTGGTGGGTGGTTTCGGTGGAGTTTCCCATGGCGGGCCCGATCAGATGATGCGGCTGTTGCGCCCGGCCCATTGCGGATCGCGCAGCGTGCGTTTGTACAACTTGCCGGTGGGCAGGCGGGAGAGCTTGTCGGTGAAATCGATCGAGCGCGGGCACTCGTGTCTGGCCAGGTGATCCGCGCAGAACGCCATCGGCGGCTGCGCCAGTTCGGGCCCGGAAGCGACACCCGCGACCAGTTCGACCACCGCCTTCACCACTTCGCCGAAGTCCTCGTTGGGCACGCCGAACACGTTCCCTGCAGCATCCGGCCGACGCTGCCACGGTGTGTCAGCCACTCGGCGCCGTTGCAGGCGGTGTGCAACCCAGGCCCTCGGTGGCGCCGCAGTATTCACAGATGATGGGGCCCCACCACCCGATCATCTGCTCCTTGACCGGAACCGGGCACGGCGCCGCGGCGTGGATGGCGATCTTGAGCGACGACAGCGCATGGCGGGAGCGCTGCGCGACCGGCGGCGCGAGCATGCGGCCAAACATTGCGCCGCAAGGGCCGGTCGCGCACCGCCCAATGGGGGGCTGCGCCGGCTCCACGAGACCCAGCGCATGGGACAACATCGCAGCCCATGCGCACGGCGTGCGCAGCATGGTGCGCGTGCCGCGCAGAACCGAGGACCGCGCAAGTCGAATGTCCGCAACGGGCCGAAGGCGGCCCTCCGATTCCGCGCGACCGAACGCGAAGCGGCGTCAATAGTGCAGTTGTGCCCGCCCACCCTGCGCCGCCTCCTCGAGCGCCTTGGTGATGGTGCCAGTGCTGACTGAGGCATAGTGGCGTGCGCCCCAGATGGCGTGGCGGTCCTCGTCCCCGGGGGTCGGCGCCAGGATGCCCGGGCACTTGCCGGATTCCGCCACCACCTTGAGCATGCGGTCGATCGCGGCCTGCACCGGCGCCTCGATCCAGCGGTTCTCGCTACCCATGTTGGGCGCCAGGTCGTTCGGGCCCATGAACACCGCATCCACGCCCGGCACAGCGGCGATCGCTGCCGCGTTGGCCACGGCTTCGACGGTCTCGATCATCACCACCAGAGCGATGCCGTCGTTGCTGCGCTGCGTGTGCGCCGGCCAGCCCAAGGCACCATACCCGGCGGCGCGGGTGGAAAACGCGCTGCCGCGCTGGCCACCGAGGGCGGTGGCACCAGCAGGCAATGGGTACTTGAACCGGTCCGCATGCGAACCGGCTGCGCTACTGCGCCAGGGCGCAGAGCACGATCAAGAGCGCAGCCAGCACCACGGTGGACACGAGGTGCGTCAACAGGAAACTGTGCAGGCTCTCTGCATGGCATCGCAACACGAACAGTCGGCCGCGCAACATCAGGCATTGGTCCAGATGCTCTCCCAGGGCGAATAATTCCATCGGCAATGAATCCGCGCTGTCGTCAGTCGATGACGTGTCCCAACGCCGGACTGGACAGGCA